>NZ_JBIUAW010000002.1:109421-265752 GCF_044593195.1 Streptomyces sp. NPDC052396 | reverse complement strand
CCGGGGGCACCCCACCAGGGGCGCGGGGCACCACTCCATATGCGGCTCCGCCGCGCGGGCGCGAACAACCACAACCGGCCCGCGCCTAGGACGCACCGTGGCCACCCACGGCGGCAACCGTCGCCGGGGGCACCCCACCAGGGGCGCGGGGCACCACTCCATATGCGGCTCCGCCGCGCGGGCGCGAACAACCACAACCGGCCCGCGCCTAGGACGCACCATGGCCACCCACGGCGCTCACCGTGACCGTCACCGGACCGGCCCGCCCCGTCAACCACACCCGCACCCGCCCATCCCGCACCGCCACCGCCACCGGCCCGGTGACCGTCACCCGCCACCCCGGCCCCCGGCCCGGCAGCGACAACTCGCTCACCCCGCGCCGGGGCTGGTACACCAGCCGATACCGCCCCGCACCCGGATCGTAGGACTGACTCCGCACCGACCCCGCCACCGCGACCGCATACGGACGGGCCGTCCGCTCCTTGTTGGGCTGGAAGCGCCCGTCCGCGTCCAGGGCGCAGTAGGAACCCCCGTAGCACCAGGTCCAGCCCGCCCAGCCGGCGGCGTACCGGTCCAGCGAGGCCAGCGCGTCGGCGTAGTAGCGCGGCATATGGGGCAGCGAGCTGTCGGGCGGGCCCCATTCGGCCACCACCACCGGGATCCGGTGCTCCCTGGGGTAGCGGACCACGGCCGCCTCATAGGCCTCGATCCAGCCGGCCCCGGGATCGTAGTCCCGGCCCAGTTCCATGGCGCCGCTGTAGAGGTGCGGGGCATAGACGACCCTGGGGTCACGGATCTCGCCCAGCGAGGTCGGCACCCCCTCCCCCACCACCGGCGTGGGCTCCACAAACAGCCAGTGGCGGCGGTCCACCGCGCGGATCGCGGCCGCCAGCCGCCGGTACATGGGGGTGATCTGGGTGGCCTCCACCCGCCGGGCGGCCGCCGGCAGGTCCTCACCGGGCCGGCTCTTGCCCATCGGCTCGTTGATCAGGTCGTAGCCGAGCAGGGCGGGATGGCCCTTGAGGCGATCCGCCAGCACCCGCCACATCCGGGCCTGCGCGGCCCGTAAGTCCGCGTCCTCGTAGAGATGTTGGAAGGCGGCCTGCACGGAGGGTTCGTAGTACTCGGAGAACCAGTCCCCGGGGTGGTGCTCATAGGGCAGGCCGTCATCGCGGGTGGCCCACTCCGGGATGCCGCGGTGGCCGCCGAACTTGGGTCCGTAGACATCCTGGTGGGCGTCGATCACCACCCGGACCCGATATCGGGCCGCCCAGTCCAGGACGTTCTCCACCTTGCGCAGATAGCGCTCGCTGTAGTGGCCCCGGCGGGGTTCCAGGTCGTCCCAGAAGACGGCCAGCCGGGCGAAGTTGAAGCCATGCGCGGCCAGGTCGCGCAGATGGCGTTCGGTGATGCCGGAGAGGGCCGACGCACCACGGTGGTCCTTGTCGGCGAGGTTCCAGCCATGGAGGGTGAGGGCCCGTCCCCGCTCGTCGGTGAGGGGCGGGATGCCGGAGTGGTCCGCGGCGGCGGCCGGGGACGGCAGCAGCCAGGCCACCGCCGCCGCCAGCGCTGATGCGATCAGACGTCTGGTCCGCATCCGCCGTTCATACCGTGAGCACGATTTTCCCGAACAGGTCGCCACCGGCCATCTTTTCGAAACCCTCGCGGGCCCGGTCCAGCGGCAGGGTGGAGTCGATGACCGGCCGTACCCCGGTCGCGGCGCAGAAGCTCAGCAGGTCCGCCAGCTCGTCCTTGGTGCCCATGGTGGAACCGACCACCTTGAGTTCCAGGAAGAAGATGCGGGTGAGTTCGGCGGACGGCGGGTTGGGGCCGCTGGTGGCCCCGGAGATCACCAAAGTACCGCCCGGCTTCAGCGACTTGACCGAGTGCGACCAGGTGGCGGCGCCCACCGTCTCGATGACCGCGTCCACCCGGTGCGGCAGTCTGGCCCCCGGCTCAAAGGCGGCCTCGGCACCCAGTTCCACCGCGCGAGCCCGCTTGGCCTCGTCCCGGCTGGTGGCGAAGACCCGCAGCCCGGCGGCCGCGCCCAGCACAATGGCGGCCGTGGCCACGCCGCCGCCGGCGCCCTGCACCAGCACCGACTGGCCGGGCCGCACACCGGCGTTGGTGAACAGCATCCGGTAGGCGGTCAGCCAGGCCGTGGGCAGACAGGCGGCCTCGGCGAAGGAGAGTTCCCTGGGCTTGGGCAGCACATTCCAGGCGGGCACGGTGACCCGCTCGGCAAAGGTGCCCTGGTAGCGCTCGGTGAGGATGGAGCGCGGCTCATCGGGCCCCACGCCATGGCCGCTCTGGCCGATGACCGAGTGGATCACGACCTCATTGCCGTCCGCGTCGATCCCGGCGGCATCACAGCCGAGGATCATCGGCAGGACCTTCTCGTCGAGGCCCACACCGCGCAGCGACCACAGGTCGTGGTGGTTGAGCGAGGCGGCCTTGACCTGGACGGTCGTCCAGCCGGGCCGTGCCTCGGGTTCGGGGCGCTCCCCCAACTCGAGTCCGTTCAGCGGCTGGTCACGGTCGATGCGGGCGGCGTAGGCAGCGAACATGATCCGAACCTAGCGAAGGCGCCGCGCCCGACGGAACGGGGTGGGGGTGTGACACGCGCCGTATTGGGCGGCCCCCGCAGCGAATCGAGAAAGGGCGGGTCCGGGGTGGAACCCCGAGGACCCGCCCCGCGCGCTCAGCGGCGCGCCACTCCGTCCGCCCGGGCGGCGGCCGCCACCGCGGCGGTGACGGCCGGGGCCACCCGCTCGTCGAAGGGCGAGGGGATCACACAGTCCGCGCTCAGCTCATCCGCCACCACCGCGGCCAGCGCCTCGGCGGCGGCCAGCTTCATGCCCTCGGTGATGCGCGAGGCACGCACCTGAAGGGCACCGGCGAAGATGCCGGGGAAGGCCAGCACATTGTTGATCTGGTTGGGGAAGTCGCTGCGCCCGGTGGCGACCACCGCGGCGTACTTGTGGGCGACCTCCGGGTGGATCTCCGGGTTGGGGTTGGCCATGGCGAAGATCAGCGCGTCCTTGGCCATGGTGGCCACCGCGGCCTCCGGCACCGTGCCGCCGGAGACGCCGATGAACACATCCGCGCCGTCCAGCGCCGCCTGGAGGCTGCCCGACTTGCCGGCCTTGTTGGTGAAGCCGGCCAGCTCCCGCTTGACGTCGGTGAGGTCCTCGCGGTCCGCGGAGACCACGCCCTTGCGGTCGCACACCGCGACATCACCGATGCCCGCCTCCACCAGGATCCGGGCGATGGCCACCCCGGCCGCACCCGCACCGGAGATCACCGCGCGCAGGTCGCCCAGGCCGCGGCCGGTCAGCTTGGCGGCGTTGCGCAGCGCGGCCAGGGTGACCACGGCGGTGCCGTGCTGGTCGTCGTGGAAGACCGGAATGTCCACCCGCTCCTGGAGCTTGCGCTCGATCTCGAAGCAGCGCGGTGCGGAGATGTCCTCCAGGTTGACGCCGCCGAAGGACGGGGCCAGCCGGGCCACCGTCTCCACGATCTCGTCCACACCCCGGCAGTCCAGCGCGATGGGCACCGCGTCCACACCGCCGAACTGCTTGAAGAGGATGGCCTTGCCCTCCATCACCGGCAGGGACGCCTCGGGCCCGATGTCTCCCAGGCCCAGCACCGCGCTGCCGTCCGTGACCACCGCCACCACCTGTGACTTCCAGGTGTAGTCATGCACCAGCTCCGGCTGTTCGGCGATGGCGCTGCACACCTTGGCGACACCCGGCGTGTAGGCGAGGGACAGGTCGTCCCGGTCGCGCACTGGGACGGTCGCCGTCACGGCCATCTTGCCACCCCGGTGCAGCGCGAAGGCCGGATCGAAGGGCTCCTCCGGCCCCGGCCGGCCCGCATCGCTCTCGCTGCGAGGGTTGACGATCTCCGCTGCCACTATCTTGACCCCTTTGTCGTGATTGCTTATCGAGGGTAACCGCCCCTGGTTTGCGGGGAGGGTCGGGCACATGTCCTCGGCCCGGCGGTGCGCGGGCCACCGCGCGAGCGGCAGTACGGACAGCGGACGCGCTCGCACCTGCGCGTCCTGGGCCCCGGGTGCGGGGTGTAACTGGTCTTTCTACCGGAAGAGCGCTACGGCCGACGAGTGAGATAGGGCCGGGGCCGTCAGGCCAGGCACCGGGTTCGGTCAGAAAGGTGTCAACTGGTCTGCGAAGTCCATGGACTGAGACAGCTGGTACGTGAGATGCCTCTCGTCGCCAAACGAACGCAATCGGTCAACCTTGGGCAGCCGACGCACAGCACCCGGTTCCGAACGGGGTACGCCTTGTTATGCGATTTTGACATTGCTGGCCCCCCGAACGGTGTGCTCCAGATGGCAAGATGCCGAATCACCCGAGGTCGTGGCGGGCCGGAACGGCGCCTGTGGCTCGGGGAAGCAAATCGCGCGTGCAACGCAGTGTTCAGATTTTGGCCATCCCCTCACCCGCAGGAGGACCCAGCAATGACCGCAAGCACCACCCTCCGCCCGGCTGCCGCCAGGAGTCGTTTGGCCGCCGCCGGCGCGATCGCGGTCGCCGGCGCCCTGCTGCTGACCGGCTGTGGCGACCAGACCAAGAGCCACTCGGACAGTGACAACTCCTCGGCCAACAGCAGTTCGGCCCCACTCTTCGACAAACTGCCGCAGTCGATCAAGGATTCCAAGGTCATCAGGGTCGGTTCGGATATCGCCTACCCGCCGGTGGAGTTCGTCAAGGACGGCAAGACCGTCGGCATGGACCCGGACATCGCCGATGCGCTCGGCAAGCAGCTGGGCGTGAAGTTCCAGTTCAACAACTCCAAGTTCGATGCCCTGATGGCCGGTCTGCGCTCCAACCGCTATGACATCGCCATGTCGGCGATGACCGACACCAAGGACCGCCAGAACGGCGTGGACCCGGAGAAGAAGACCAAGGTCGGCGAGGGTGTCGACTTCGTGGACTACTTCCAGGCCGGCGTCTCGATGTACGTCCCCAAGGGCAAGGACCAGGGCATCAAGTCGCTGGACGACCTGTGCGGCAAGAAGATCGTGGTCCAACGCGGCACGACCTCCGAGGACATGGCCAAGAAGCAGGCCGACAAGTGCGGTGACAAGAAGCTCTCCATCGAGGCCTTCGACACCGACATCCTGGCCCAGACCCGGCTGCGCAGCGGCGGCGCGGACGTGGGCCTCAGTGACTTCCCGGTGGCCGCCTTCGCGGTGAAGACCTCAGGTGGCGGCAATGACTTCGAGCTGGTCGGCGACCAGGTGGAGGCGGCGCCGTACGGCATGGCGATGAGCAAGTCGCAGACCCAGCTGCGGGATGCGATCAAGGCGGCCATGGACAAGATCATCGCCAGCCATGAGTACGACCAGGTCCTCGACAAGTGGGGCGTCAAGGCGGGCGCGATCAAGGAATCCAAGATCAACGGTGGCTCCTGACAGCAGAACTCCGCGCTCAACCGCTCGCTGAAAGGCCACAGTTGTGTCGATAGAGAAGGACAAGGGTTCCAAGGAACCGACGGACGCCCCGCGTCCGGATGAGACCACGCCCGACGGCCCGGACGGGCCGGACGGCACCGGTGCGGACGAGAAGTCCGCCGCCAAGACCGACGACGCTCCGGCCACCACCGGGGACGGCGACGCCCCTGCGGCGGACGGCGACGCCCCTGCGGAGGCAGCTGCCGAACCCGCCGCGGACGGCGACGTCCCTGCCGAGGCAGGCGCCGAACCCGCCGAGGACGGCAACGCCCCTGCCGAGGCAGGCGCCGAACCCGCCGCGGACGGCAACGCCCCCGCCGAAGCCGGTGACGGCGAAGACCGCACCGAGGCCGCCGGGCAGGACGCGGACAAGAAAGCGGACAAGGACGCGGACAAGGCGGACAAGGACACGGACAAGAACGCATCGGCCCCAACCGACCCGCCCGCCCCGGCCGTTACCGAGAAGACCGCCTCGGGCCGTACGGACAAGACCCCCTCCGCCCGTACGGACAAAGCCGGCCCGGACGGCAAGGGCACCGCCCCCGCCTCTGCCACCACCACCGCCCCCGAGGCCATCAAGGCCATCCCGGTGCGCCACTACGGCCGCTGGATCGCCGCGGCCGTCGCACTCGCCATCCTGGCGGCGCTGATCAACGCCTTCGCCCAGGGCAACATCAACTGGAACGCTGTTCCGGACTACTTCTTCGACTCCAACGTCCTCAAGGGCGTCCGCAACACCATCATCATCACCATTCTCTCGATGGTCGTGGGTGTTGTCCTCGGCATCGTCCTGGCCGTGATGCGTCTGTCCAAGAACCCGGTCACATCCTCCATCGCCTGGGGCTATATCTGGTTCTTCCGCGGCACCCCGGTGTATGTGCAGCTGCTGGTCTGGTTCGACCTGGGCCTGGTCTTCAAGTACATCAACCTGATGCCGTTCTACAAGGACTACTGGTCGTCCTTTATGACGCCGTTCCTGGCCGCCCTGCTGGGGCTCGGCCTGAACGAGGCGGCGTATATGGCGGAGATCTGCCGGGCGGGCATCCAGTCCGTCGACGAGGGCCAGACCGAGACCGCGCACGCGCTCGGCATGAGCCACGCCAAGACACTCCGCCGGGTCGTCCTGCCGCAGGCGATGCGGGTCATCGTGCCGCCGACCGGCAATGAGTTCATCAATATGCTCAAGACCACCTCGCTGGTGATCGCCGTGCAGTACTACGACCTGCTCCAGGCGGCCACCAACATCGGTCAGACCTCCGGCGCGACGGTGGAGATGCTCTTTGTCGCCGCCGCCTGGTACCTGGTGCTCACCAGCCTGCTCAGCGTCGGCCAGTACTACCTGGAACGCCGCTTCGCCCGTGGCGCGCAGCGCCAACTCCCGCCCACGCCCTGGCAGAAGCTCAGGGCCAACGTTCTCTCCCTGCGCCGCCCCCAGGAGGCCCGATGACAGCCATGGTCAAGGCCGAGGGCGTACACAAGTCCTTCGGCGCCACCCAGGTCCTCAAGGGCATCGACCTGGAGGTCGCGCCCCGCGAGGTGTTCTGCCTGATCGGCCCGTCCGGCTCCGGCAAGTCCACCTTCCTGCGCTGTATCAACCACCTGGAGAAGATCAACGCCGGGCGGCTGTATGTGGACGGCCAACTGGTCGGCTACCGCCAGGACGGCAACAAGCTCTATGAGCTCAAGGACCGCGAGGTGGCCGCCCAGCGGCGGGACATCGGCATGGTCTTCCAGCGCTTCAACCTCTTCCCGCATATGACGGCGGTGGAGAACGTGATGGAGGCGCCGGTCCAGGTCAAGCGGGAGAGCAAGGCGGTGGCCCGGGAGCGGGCGCTGAAGCTGCTGGACCGGGTGGGTCTGGCCGACAAGGCGGGCAACTACCCCTCCCAGCTCTCCGGCGGCCAGCAGCAGCGGGTGGCCATCGCCCGTGCCCTGGCCATGGAGCCCAAGCTGATGCTCTTCGACGAGCCGACCTCCGCCCTGGACCCGGAGCTGGTCGGCGACGTCCTGGATGTGATGCGGGGCCTCGCCGAGGACGGCATGACCATGGTGGTGGTCACCCATGAGATGGGCTTCGCCCGCGAGGTGGGCGACTCCATCGTCTTCATGGACAACGGCGTGGTCGTGGAGTCCGGCCACCCCCGTGAGGTGCTGACCAATCCGCAGCACGAGCGGACCAAGTCGTTCCTGTCCAAGGTGCTCTGACCCGGTCCAGGATCCTCCGGCACTCGCCCGGGTGGCGGTGTCCGGCCCTGATGGCCGGCACACCGCCACCCGGCACTTGCATGTAATACCCTCGTGGTAACGACATCCGTTACCTACCGGCCCAGCTCGCTCCGTCCGGGCCGCCGCAAAGGATCCCCGTGGAACTGGCCCTCTATTCGGATTTCGCCGTCCGGCTGGTCAACACCGAAGAGCCGGCGCGCGGCACCGACACCCTCACCTCCATCGAGGCCGCCCGGTCCCTGTTCGGCGCCAGCTCGCAGATGGCCCGCCGGCTCAACGACAGCGATGTGACCCGGCTGCGCGGCGTGCGCACCCGGCTGCGCGCCGTCTTCGAGGCGGCGGACGAGGGCGATGAGGTACGGGCCGTGGACCTGCTCAACGCCCTGCTGATGGAGTTCCCGGTCAGCCCCCAGGTCTCCGGCCATGAGCACCGGGACGCCGACGGCCGCCCCCTGTGGCATATGCATATCGCCGACCACGCCAGCAACGCCGCCGCCGGCTACACCGCCACCGCCGCCATGGGCCTGGCCGTGCACCTCACCGAGCTGGGCGTGGACCGGCTGGGCATCTGCCAGGCCGCCCCCTGCCGCAACGCCTACCTGGACACCTCCACCAACCGCTCGCGCCGCTACTGCTCCGACCGCTGCGCCACCCGCGCCAATGTGGCCGCCTACCGGGCCCGCAAGCGCCGGGAGAGCGAGCGTCCCGGGTAGCCCACCGCCCGCATCGGCCGCACCGCCGAGCACACCCACCTCAACCAGGCGGCCACCGACCGGCCACCCGCCTCCGGTGGCCGGCGCAGCCGGATCCAGGCCCGGGCCACCACCAGTTCGTCCGGCACCGTGCCGAACTCCCGGCTGTCGTTCTCCACCAGGGGGTTGTCCCCCATCACCCACCAGCCGCCCTCGCGCCGCTCCACCGCGCGCTTGACGATCAGCAGGTCCTGCCGGAACGGGTGGCGCACCACCACCACATCCCCGGGCCGTACCGCCGCTCCGTACTGGACGACCAGCTGGTCCCCCGGGTTCAGGGTCGGGACCATCGACGGGTTGTAGACCTCGGCCAGCCCGATCCGCAGCAGTCCGCGACGCTCGCGGTCCAGCTCCTGCCCGCGCTCGTCCAGTTGCTCCTGCACCACGGCACCTCACTCCCGGTCCAATCACCATCCGGTCCCGGACGGGCACCGGACTTTTGTCCTAAGCCTGCCGGGGCACCCGAGAAAAGCCTTCCCACACCGAGTAATCTCGCACCTGAGAAGACGATCACGAGGAAGGACAGCACCTTATGCTTTCCCGCCTGTTCGCTCCGAAGGTGAAGGTCAGCGCCCACTGCGACCTCCCCTGCGGCGTGTACGACCCGGCCCAGGCCCGCATCGAGGCCGAGTCGGTCAAGGCAGTCCAGGAGAAGTACCAGGCCAACGAGGACCCGCACTTCCGTGCCCGGGCCACGGTTATCAAGGAGCAGCGCGCCGAGCTGGCCAAGCACCACATCTCGGTGCTGTGGAGCGACTACTTCAAGCCCCCGCACTTCGAGAAGTACCCCCAGCTGCACCAGCTGGTCAACGACACCCTGAAGGCGCTGAGCGCCGCCAAGGCGTCCACGGACCCGAAGACGGGCGAGAAGGCGCTGGAGCTGATCGCCGAGATCGACAAGATCTTCTGGGAGACCAAGAAGGCCTGATCTTGGATCACGCCTGCTGACCTGCGGTTTCCTTGATCCCCTGGTCTTGCAGTCCGCACCCGGTCCGCAGTCCGCCGAGCACGGCGTCCATGACGGACCGGGTGCGGTCTTCCTCGCCCGGCCACAGGTGGGCATAGATCCGCAGCGTGATGACTGCGGACGCATGCCCGAGGACGAGCTGAACCTGCTTGACGCTCGCCCCGCCGGCGATCAGCGCGGAGGCGAAGAAGTGGCGCAGGTCGTGGGTCAGCATGTGCGGCAGCTCGACAGACTTACGCCCCTCGCGTTCGGCCGCCTCGTTCTCCTCCGCTTGGAGCGCCCTGCGGGCCGCAGTTCCACTCCGTCTTCCAACGACGGTAGTTGAGGGGCTCACCCTCCTCCATCGTGAACAGCCACTCCTTGGAGGGCCGCGCGGCGAGATGCGCGAGGAGGGCGTCGGTGACCACCTCGCCGACCGGCACCGTACGCCGGGACTTGACTGTCTTCGGCGGACCGATCTTTCCGGACTGAAGGCGCTGCCGTTCGACGCGGATGGTGCCGGTCTTGAAGTCGACGTCCGATACCTTGAGGCCGATCAACTCGCCTATGCGCAAGCCTGATCCGGCGAGCGTGACTATGGCCGCACAGATGTACGGCGGCATCACCCGTGCAATGGCAGCGACTTGGGCGACCGTGGGCGGGGTGACCTCCTCGTCCGGCATCGGCGGGAGGATGATCCGCCGGCACGGGCTGGACGCGATGACCTTGTCCTCGACGGCTGCGGTCATGACACGCACGAGGACGTCGTACACGTTGCGCACGCTGCCGGGACCGAGCTGTTCGGACAGACTCTTGAACAGCACTTGTATGTCGTTGCGACGTATCGCCGCCATGGCGCGGGAGCCGAGCGCCGGGACCAGGTGCAGCCGCAGCGCGTTGTCGGTGATGCGCTCGGCCGCCTCGCCCGCGATGAGCGACTCCTCCCACTTGTTCGCGTACTTCTCGAACGAGATCTGTCCGGCGCGCGGGTCGACGTACCGGCCCGTGACGATGCTGGCTGTGACCTCGTCGAGCCAGCGCTGGGCGTCGAGCTTGCGGTCGAAGTGGCGGGCATGCTCCTTGCCGTCGAGGTCGCGGTAGCGGGCCCGCCACTTGCCGTTGGGGCGTTTCTGGATGTTGGCCAAGTCGGTTCTCCCTTGGGTTGGTTATCGGTGGTAGCCGCCGCTCTCGATGTACTCGGTGAGGGCGCGGGCGTCGCGCTCGTCGCCCATGAGGCGAAGGCACTGCTCGTGGATGGCGCGTGAGCTGTCGGGGTGGGCCTGGATGTGCTCGGCCGTCGCGACGACGGCTTGGTGGAGACGGTCCTGGGCGTCGCGGGACTCGCAGAACGCCTCGACGGCTTCCTGCACGAGGCGCCGCCCGTCCATGTCGATGCCTTCAAGCGGCGGGGACATGAGCTCTTCCAGGGGCAGCTCGAAGACTCTGGCGAAGGCGAGGGCCTCGTCGAGGTTGATGCGGCGACGCGGCTCGCCGTTCTCGATGCGCCAGACCACGGTCTGGTTCATCTCCACGCCAGCCTTGGTCACCCGCTCCGCCAGCTCGGTCGTGCTCCACCCCCGCACTTCGCGCTCCAGCGCCACGCGTGCGGCGACGTTCCCCTCGCTGTAGAGCAGCGGCACCTCCGGCGCCGCCTCCGGCCACCATCGAGCGGAACTCCATGCGGCAGCAGCCGCGTTCAACCGCGCCCGCCGCTCGACGATTCGCGCCGACCACCAGACTGCCAACGCCCTGCGCGAGGCCGCCAAGGAACTCGCTTACTCCTCCCACGAGCCCGGCGGACTCGCCGTCGCCCTGCTCTTCGCCGCCCTCCACCTGGCCCGCGCCGCCGCCAAGTGGCACGAGCAACGAGGCCACGAGCAGCAGACCGCAGCGGCCGAGGAAGCCTTCCGCCACCTCCAGGCCGGCCACCAGCAGGCCGCCGAGCCCATCCTTGCGGATCTCGCCCGACGCGCCCCACGCACCACAACCACCCGCCGCTTCGAACAGGAACTTCGCGCCGCCCTCCCCCATCACGCCGACCGCGTCCTCGCCGACCCGGCGTGGGTCGCCCTCACCACCACCCTGGCCCGCGCCGAGACAGCCGGCCACAACCCCCGCCGTCTCCTGACCGAAGTCGGCGCCGACCGAGAGCTCGCACCGCCGAGCGTCCTGCCGAAGTGCTCAACTGGCGCATCACCACTCAGCCGAGCAGACGCCGTCGGGCAGCACGTAGGCGAAGCACGGTCGGCGGTATACCGCCCATGTTCACCGTGCCGCCGCGATCTACGGCTGCAACGGTGGACACAAGGCCCGACGGCCGTGGGCGAGCGGTCACCCGCCGGTGAGGTGTGCGGCCCGCTGTCGTAGCTGCTCCGCCTCGGCGACGCCCTTGTACCACTCCAGCCGAACGTGCATGTTCTGGGCGGCGTCGAGGACCTTCACGGAGCGGACGCCTTCCGCGCAGTCGAGGAATTCGGTCCAGGTGGCCAGGGCGCCGTCGAGGTCGCCTTGGCGGAGGTGGATCTCACCGAGGTGGCCGAGGACGCTGGCGCGGGACCGACGGCGGTCAAGGCCGTGGATCTCCAGGGCCTGGCGGAGGTGTTCCTCGGCGCCGTCGAGGTCGCCCATCTTGGCGTGGATCATCCCAGCCGTGTAGGCCCACCGGCCGTGGCTGAAGTGCGAGGCCCACGACTCGCCGGGCCCACTCGTCGCGCGTTCGATGGCGGTCTGGGACGTAGTGAGGGAGCGGGTGGCCAGCCGGCGGTCGCCGTCGAGGGCGGCGGCGTCGGCGAGCGTGATCTCGTAGTAGGCAACCACCCGCGGGTCGCTGATGTCCTTGGCGTACTCCACGCACTTCTCGGACAGCCGTAGGGCGACCGCGCGGTGCTTGGGACCGAGGTCCATGGTCTGAACGGCCAGGCCGCGCAAGGCGGTAGCAGCCAGCTCGGGGTCCTTGGCCTCGGCGGCGAGGCGGTAGGCGTGCGCGTAGTACTGCTGGGCCCGGCCCTGGTGCTCGGGGTCGTTGCCCTCGTCCTGGGCCATCCAGCCGGCGAGGTGGACGAGCTGGGAGGTGGCGGCGAACAGCTCGCGGCCGGTGGCCTCGGTGTACTTCCCGTTCAGCCACGGGGCCACGTCGTCGGTGAGGTACCGGACGGCCAGGTGACGGGCATGTCCGCCACCGAGTTCGGCGGCGGCGTCGCCGAGGGCCTGGACCATCTGCTTGACGGCGGCTACTTCGCCCTTGCCGACCCGTACGGCTCCGGCCGGGGCCGAGCGGACGCGCCGGGTGATGGCATCGAGGTCGGGCAGCGCGAGCGCGCTGAGAGCGTATCCGCTGGTCGCGGCCAGGAACCTCCGGCGTTGCACGTCTCGCACCCCCAACTGGATGAGTGATCCCACGGTATCTGCGGGTTGTGGGCCAGGGTGATCTGATTCCGTCACTCCGGCCCGGTCTAACCCCAGTTCGAGAAGACGATCGATGTACGGCAGCCAGTACTCCGGCCGCCGCTGGGCTTCCATCCAGCGCCATGCGGACTTGCGGTCGAGCCCCTTGGGGCCGCGTCCTTCGAGAATGCCCAACCTGCGGGCCAACTGGGACGGTCCCCAGCCACGTTCCTCGCACGCCATGCGGATGCGTGCGGCCAGTTCCTTGTCACTGAGCGTCAGCGTCCTCACCGTGCCCCTCCTGCCCCGGGCCGGGCCCACACGGGCCCACACAGGGCCCACGCTGACCCACATCCTGCCCCCTCCCAACGGGGGGTGACTAGCCGTTCACTGATGTTGCACCCGCAAGGGGCGGCCCTTGAGGGGCCAGCCAAGTACGGGTGTAGCAAGGCCCGTTGACGTGCGCCCACAACAGGAGTGCACGGGACGGCGATGCAGAGGAAGAGGAGGTGGACACCATGGAGACGACCAAGGCCCCGGCCTACGTCGCGCCGGTGGTTCTGGACGCCGGTTCCGTCGCCAAGGTGACGCTCGGCACCAAGAACTTCGACACCGACGACGACACCCAGTACAAGACGGGCACCGGCAGCGGCAGCTGACCCGGTCCGCGAAGCCGGGTGCGGCCCCCACGCCGCGCCCGGCTTTCCCCTTTGCGCAGCCGAACTTCGAGAAGGGGTGTGTGATGCGGTGGAGTGCGGGTTGGGAGGGCGGCCCGGCGGTGTGGCGGCCCCGGGCGGGAAGGCGGGTGCCGGGGCTGGGCGAGGTCTGGACGGCCGGGTGGCCCCAGGCCCAGGTCCGTTCTGCCGGGGACGGTGTGGTCGCCCTGGCCGTCGTCGGGGTGTGCGGGGCCAGTGGGAATCAGCTGGAAGGCGCCCTGGAGTTGGTGCGGCATCAGCGGTGGCGGGAGCTGACGCGGTGGCCGGGCTCGTACCTGGTGGCCGCCCGCAGCGGCCCGGTATTCGCGGTGATCGGTGACCTGTCCGGGCAGCACCCGGTGTTCTACCGGCGCGAGCCGGCGGGAACGCGGTGGGCGACGTCAGCCACGGCCCTGGCCCGGCTGGACGGGGCGCCGGTCGATCCCGTCGCGCTTGCCGCCCATCTGGCCCTCGGCCAGCCCGACGTGCTCGCGGAGAAGAGCCTGTTCCGCAGCGTGCGCCGCGTCCCCTTCGGATACCTGCTGGAGATCACCCCCGACGGGGCCCGCGTCGCGCGCTACGAGCCCTCCCAGGCCGAACCGGCGGACCTGCGGGAGGCGGCCCCGGTGGTGCGGGCGGCGCTCGCCGAGGCCGTCGAAGCCCGCTTCGACAGCCGCCCGGTCAGCTGTGATCTGGCGGGCCTGGACTCCACCACGCTCGCCTGCCTGGCCGCCCGCCGCCAGAGCGTAACGGCCGTGACGTTCGCCGACGCCCGCCTGAAGGACGACGACCTCGCCTACGCGGCCCGCACGGCCGCCGCCGTCCCGGGCATCGACCACCACGCAGTCCCGGGTGGGAAGGAGACGGTCTACTACGCAGCCGTGGACGACATCACCGGCCTGCCGGTGACGGACGTCCCGAACGCTTACACGGTCACCGCCACCATCAAGCGGGCCGTCCTCGGCGCCGTCGTGGACCACCAGGCGCCGGGGGTGCACTTCACCGGCTCGGCCGGAGACGCTCTGCTGTCCGCGCCGCCGGTCTACATCGCCGATCTGCTGCGGCGCCGCCAGCACCGCCGGGCCTGGCAGCACGCCCAGGGGCACGCGCGGCTGCGGAACACCTCCGTGTGGGCCGTACTCGCCCAGTACCGTCCGGCCGCCCGCAGCACGCTCCCCGACGAATGGCGGCGCACGGCCGCCGAGCTCCAGGCCGGGCCGAGGCCGTGGATGCCGCAGGATCGGCGGCCGGCAGCCTGGTCGCCGCTGCTGGCCACGGCCGACTGGATGACCGGCAACGCCCGCCATCAGCTCGCCGCCGCCCTCACCAACGCGGCCGACCAGCTCACCGAGGCGCACGCCAGTCTCGCGGCCTGGTCGGAAGAGCAGGATCTCGCCCACGTCGGGACCGACGTCAACGGCTGGCGGGAGCTGGCCTCTTCCGAGTACGGCATCGAGCTGGCTGCCCCCTACCTCGACAACGAGGTCCGCAGGGCCTGCCTCGCCGTGCCGGCCGAGCAACGTGGGGCACCCGGCCGGTTCAAGGCCCTGCTCGCCGAAGCCTTCACCGGCAGCGGCATCGTGCCCGGCTTCGTGCTGAACCGGCGGACCAAAGGCGGCTTCAGCGGCGTCTCCTATGCCGGGCTCGTCGAGCACGCCCCGGTCCTCCGCCGCCTGCTCGGGCCCTCCTCCAGGCTCGGCGCCATGGGGCTGATCACCGAGGAACCGGTGGCAGCGATGCTCACGCGGGCGGCGTCCGGGCTCCCGCTGGCCAAGGGCGCCCTGCACCTGGCTGTGGCCGCCGAGGTGTGGCTGCGACAGCTCGAACAGCCCGTGACCTGGTGGGAGGAGAGGCGGCATGTGGCAGTTGCTTGACGGAGCCCACCCGGTACTGACCAACGAGGGCGGGGCCATCCTCAGCGAACGCACCGGCAGGTGGACCTACCTGACGCCCACTGCGTCCGCGGCGGTGCTCTTCCTGCTGGCCGGCAACGACGAGGACCAGGCCGCCGGGCAGTACGCCGCCGCCTACGGCCTGCCCCGGCACCAGGCCGCCGCCGACGTCCGCGCGGTGTCCGACGAACTCGCCACCCAGGGCATCGCGGGGACGGCTGTGGCCCGCCGCCGACGGGGGTGGCGGCGGTGACCACCATGGAGTCGTTCTCCACCTCCCGCACCGGCCGGTTCCGTGACCGCCTCGCCGCCGCCATCGGGCTCGCCCTGGCCCTGGTCCTGTTGGCTCTGCCGTTCCGGCACACCGTCCGGGCCGCCCGGTGGGCCCGACGCGCCGGCCGACGCCCTCTCGGCCGGGAACGGGCCGAGGACCTGGTCGCCGCCGTGCGGCACACCGGTCGCCTGTGGCCCGTCCGAGCCGCCTGCATGGAGACCAGCCTCGGCGCCATGCTCGCCGCAGCCCTCCTCGGCCGCCGCCTCGACTGGTGCCTGGGAGTGCGGTTCTCCCCGCCGCCCACCGAGTACCACGCCTGGGCCTCCCTCCCCGACGACGGCCCGGTCGGTGAGTACACCGAGGCCGGATGGCACCACGTGGCCTTGACGATCTAAACCCGTCAACTCTCCACGTCAACGTGGCGATTCACGTGTCCCCCAAACGCAAGCGCCCGTTGAGGAACGCGTCCTGTCCCCACTCTCAAGGAGCCAACTCCCATGACCACCACCGTCGCCCCCGCCGTCGCCCAGGCTGCCGCAAAAGTCCCCGAGCGGCACTACACCCACAACGAGGCGAGGGGCGCGACCATCCACCGCACCAACCCGACCTTCGTCCGCCGGGACTTGTCCTTCCTCGACGTTGAAGCGGGCATGCGCGTCCTGGAGATCGGCACCGGCTCCGGGCTGACCGGCGGCCTGCTCGCCGAACTGGTCGGCCGGACCGGGCACGTCGTGTCCCTGGACATCGACCCGTTCCTGACCCGCTGGGCGAACCACATCCACGACGCCCGCGGGATCGGCAACATCCGCTGCCACGCGGTCAACGGCACCGACGGGTTCCCCGAGAAGGCGCCGTTCCACCGGCTCGGGGCCTGGTGCACCCCGCCCCGGCTACCGAAGACGTGGGTGGAACAGGTCAACGACGGCGGCCTGATCGTCGCCACCCTGCCGATCGCCCCCGTGCCGAACCTCGTAGTCGGCGCCACGATCCGCATCACCGACGGCCGCCCGTACGTCGAGCAGGTCTTCCCCGGCGCCTATATCGAGACCGTCGGCTCACCCCGCAGCACCTTCGCCGTCCCGCCCCGGTGGGTGGACTGGGAGAACCGCGTCCCGGCCACCTCGTGGATCTCGGTCGCCTGGCGCGACCAGGACGACTGGAAGAACTCCGCCGCCCACGCCATCCTCGACCGACTCCTCGACCCCGGCCACACCGAGCAGTACCAGGGCGAGACCATCGACTGGTCCAGCCTGCGGCTGTGGCTGGCCGCCACCGGGACACGGCTGACGATGACCGAGCTCGCCGAAGACGTCCCCGGCCTCGGGCACTCCACCCGCCACTCGGTCGCCGTGGTCCAGGAGGACGGCACAATCCTCGCCGACTCCGCCGGCTCCGGCTCCCTGACTGTCCTGCGAGGCTGGCTCGCCGCCTGGGACGACGCCGGACGCCCTGGCCTCGACGCCTACACCCCCACCCTCGTGCCCGACATGGACACCGACGTCCCCGGCTGGGACCTCCGCCTCAGCCGATAGCAGCCGGCCAGCCCAGAACACCTTCGGCGACCCGCATTGTCCACCACCGCAAGCCCGACACAGCCACTACCGCGGATCGCTGTTCTCCTCTGCCCCCGGCGCAGCGCAGCGCCAGGGGCTCCAGCGCCCTATTCGTGCGAATCTGCCAATATGGGGTCCGACGAAGGGGGCGGTGGGGGCGCCATCTCATCACTCAGGGCTCGCAGGCTTCGAGCGCGCTCGGGCTGGCCGTAGCGGTCAAATATATGGGCCAGGCCGGTAACCAGGTGCCGACGAGCATCGTCAGGCAGGTTACGCACGAAGTCCTGGAGCAGGGCGGCCACTTGAACCCATGTGTTACGTGGAGCGTAGGAAGCCGCAGAGGCGACAAGCTTTTCGACCCGTTGCACGGTCTCGGTATCGATGGCCTCGGGGTGGTCGAGGAACCAGTAGGCGAAAGCCAGAGATGGATCGCTCAGTAGAGCCTCGCGTAGGTCTTGAGCTCGTTGGAGACGATGTTGGTCGTCGCGAGCACGCCGTTCAGCATTGTGTTGTTCGCGTAGGAGACGGTTAACGTGAGCGGCTTGTTGAGGGTCGGCAGTCAGCTGGATGCGGGCCCATAGCAGTCGGACAGGCGCACCCGGCACTTCGACAGGCTGCCCCAAGCGGCTATTGATGGCAGCCTGGGCAGCCGCCTCCCGGCTGAGTTGCAGTTCCCCGGTGATGCCTTGGGCCACGGTCAGCGCGTGGGAGGCGGCCGCATCATGCGGATTCTGGTGCTGGTGACGTCCAGGCAGGTCCTGCCAGGCACCAGTGAGATACGCCTCGAAGTGATAGCCGGGCGTCCGGCTGGGCAGGGTGCAGCTCAACTCCAGTATGCCGTGGCGCCGCCGATGCCACAGCCTGCTAGCCCACTGGGGCATGCGGCTCGGACATGGGGGCGGCCGGGTCAGCGCGGTGCAGAGCAAGGATCAACTGGTCCCGCAGGTACCCCTGGTCGGTAGGCGGCTGCGAAGACTGTACAGGCGCCCAGGAGTAGAGCAGACGGTTGAGGGCGAGAAAACGCTCAGCCACGTAGACGGGATCGGTCTGCGGTTGGTACACGGCATGCTGAAAGATGGTCAAGATCTGCTCACGCAAGTCAGAGTGGGCGACTGCCGCGTCCATCCAAACGTTGAGAGCCTTCCCAAGAGGCTTTTGGAAGGGCACGCTGTTGTCGAGCAGGCCTCGCCACCGGGCAGCGTGCCAGGCCCAGTGGGCATCCTCATGTGCCGCGGTCAGCAGGACGGGGCGGCCACCTTCAGCAGTACGCGCTGCCAGGTGGACGAAGGCGTGATGGGCGGCGGTACGACGGCCTTCCTGCGTGCCGGCAGCCCACTCCTTGAGCCTGTCCTGGATGGCCTGCCGCTGTTTGGGCAAGTCCCACAGCACAGTCAACGCTTGTCCCACCGTGCCGAGGACCTCCTCACTCTCGGTGTGGGCAGCGAGTTCGGTCAACCTCAACAGCATCATGGTCGGGTAGGCAGCTGCGAGACGCTCGCACGCCTGGGCCAGCGCCACCTTGAGGCGAGGCGGGACTTCCTCATCGCTGCGGCGGGCCCAGGTTAGGTAGGCCGCACAGGCACGACGGCTGGTCCCGGGGTCCAGGACGGCTGCGGTAAGGAGGTCAGAAGCCTGCTCGGGAAGGGACTCAGCCCACTGCTCGGCGATCTCACGCAGCAGCTTTGTGGTGCGCTTACGGTCCATGTAGTCCAGCGCCCAGCCAATCACCCGGTCAGCTAGCTGGTCAGTGATCTCATCGGGCAGGTCCTTGTTGTTGGTCTGTGCGGCGGTCCAGCGGGTGAAGTCCTTGATGAGATGGGGACGGTCGGCCCAGAAGTAATCGACGACAGCCGCAGCAAAGCGAGGGCGCCGAAAGGCGATGGTGTCCTCTTCCGTCAGGTCTGCTTCGATGGCATCGGTCAGGGCGATAACGCCCAGGCCCTGCTGGCCGGTGTGAGGCGCAGGAGTCTCGCCCAGAGCGCGGGCGAGGACATCGGCGGCTGCGTATACGGTCTCCGCCGTGGCGCCGTCCAAGACAGACGCAGCGAGAAGGTAGTTGCGGTGGGCGCTGTCGCAGTGGTTATTGTGCCACTCCAGCAGCCGAGTGCGCCAATCTTCGGCCGCCTCGACCACATGGTTGACCAGCTCCTCGAAGGACTGTCCCGTCTCCTCTTCAAGGCGTTCGGCCTCCCGGATGATGTGAGCCCACTCGACCACTGCAGCCGGGACCAGGTCGTCAATGCCATCGGTGATCTTTTTGGCGTTGAGCCAACGGGCCGCTTCCACCGGCGGCGTGACCTTCTCCAGGTGGGCACGCAGCACCCGCTTAGAGTCGGGAAACGGGAGTTCGTAGTCGAGGTCGGTGGTTCCCTTGGCGGCTCGCTCCCAGGCTTCGGTGCTGATGAGAACGGCCAGGTAGGAGCCAGACCGCTGAAGATGTGAGGCATCCTCAGCCAGAGCAGGGCCGATCCCGGAGTGACGTCTGTCACCTTCATCGCGAAGGTCCAAGATCCAGCCTGTGTCCTTACCTTGCAGCCCCTCGGCGCCGTTGAAGGGTTCACCGGGCTCGCGTCGCACCTGCCGAATATGCGTGCCCACCTTCTGATGAAGGGCGTCCAGGGCAGCGGTGTAGCGGCCGGCACCCTCCGGACCATGCAGTACGAGCACATTCTCCCGAGAGAGAATGCCGGTCAGTGCAGCCCGCTCCTCCACGGATCGTTCGTATGTTGCCAGACGCTGGGTGATCCAGTCCGGGTTAAGCAGGTCACCGCGTAGCCGGTGGATCTCCTGAGCGATCTGGATTCCAATGGCAACACCGTCGTTACGTCCGAATCGCTGCTCGACCGAGATATGAGGGTCGTAGTCGGCGACCGGACCCTCCTCTGCGTCCTGGTTCGCTCGCTTCTCCTCACCCCGCGATAGCTCGTGCAGCTCCTCGCGGCCCGACCGACTGTCACGAAGTTCGGGAGAGGGAGCGTCCTGGGTAGACAACGACTCAGAGTGGCCCGTGAAAGGCTGCTTGCCCGCCTCGGAGTCCCTTGGGCCGCTCTCCGGAGAAGGTCTTTCAAGGCCAGGAGATGGAGTGCCGTTCAAGGTGTCGTCGGCGCTGGGCGGAGCGGGAGGGCTCGGCGGCGTGCCAGGCTGGGGCGGGGTTGGGGCGTCGCTCTCGGTGGTCATTCCTACATCTCGCAGTCGGCTGACGGGCTGGCATTACGAGGTACGGGGCGTTTATGAGGGCGGAGAGCTGCCGATCCGGCGCGCACGCATGCCGATGTTGATACCGCCCTGCTCCACAGTGCCGATTTCCTGAAGTACGCTGGCCGCTCCGGTGACCTCATCGGCGTCCATGCCGGTCTGCTGACCTGCGACACGTTCAGTGCGCTGATGCACGAAGGGCCCTGATTCCTGGCGTTCTTCGCCAACGAAGGTCAAACGTTGGCCGTAGATTTCCTCCAAAATCCCGCGCAGCCGTCCCAGCGCATTCAGTAGCGGGGTATCGGTCAGACCAATAGGCGCGCTGCCACGGTGGTACACACTTAACTCGCCGCGCAGTCGCTCCAGTTCCTGTCGGCGTGCCGCGAGTTGACCAGCATCGGCCTGGAGCGGGAGGGTGAGAGCACCCATCAATTCGGCTGGAATCTCCGGATCAGGCTCCGGAACGCCACCGCGGTCCAGGAGCCGTTCAAGACGCTGGTAGAGGAACGTCATGGTAGGGGTCAGTCCAGCGCCGATTACAGCAGACAAGGCAGAGAAATCCGTCACGGCTCCCCCAGGGTGCGGATGCGGCCAGGCCATTCAGAGGGATTCTCACCGCAGCACCACACTGTCCTCTACTCGCTTGCTGAATTTGACCTAAAATCACACCTCGTCAGCTATTGGACTGAAACCCAAAATTGACATATTTCGGGATGCAGCAGACATATAGGCCACCAAAGCGGCCTCAGGCGATGTGCGGTTTGCGCCGACGGCTGTGGAAGCTCCCGTGAGTTTCAGCGACAAGTTGGGCCTGACGGTGCCGAACTCAGCCGCACATGGACAGAAGTGCAGGTCGATGGAGTCGGCGTGCTCAGTCAGCTAGAGCGGGGCAGAACAGGCTTCGCGGACCACAGCGAGCGCGCTCCCACCGTGCCCATCGGGGCTCAAGCCCCTCCTGAACCCTGACTCGGACACATCCGCTACCGCCACCCCTAGGACGACCGCAGTCCGCACACAGTCCGCAAGACACCCGATGACGACCGTCGCACCTCATCGCCAGCAATCGAGGAAAGGCCAGGTCAGCGACCTGCAGCAGCTATCACCACAGGTCGCCGACCCACCCCGTTACTAGGAGACCAAGAAGGCCTGACGCCTCCCGGCAGCAGCAACCATCCGCACCCGGTCCGCAGTCCGCCGAGCACGGCGTCCATGGCGGACCGGGTGCGGTCTTCTTCGCCCGGCCACAGGTGGACGTAGATCCGCAGCGTGATGACTGCGGACGCGTGGCCGAGGACGAGCTGGGCCGCTGCTTGGAGCGTCCTGCGGGCGCAGTTCCACTCCGCCTTCCAGCGGCGGTAGTTGAGGAGCGCGCCCTCCTCCATCGTGAACAGCCTCCCATGGACGGCCGTGCGGCCAGGTGCGCCAGGAGGACATCCGTGACGACCGCTCCAACCGAAACCCGTCCGCCGGGACTTGGCGGTCCTGGACGGCCAATCTTCCCGGACTGGAGGCGCTGCCGCTCGACGCGGATGGTGCCGGCCCTGAAATCGACGTCCGACACCTTGAGGCCGGGCAACTCGCCTATGCACAAGCCCGATCCGGCGAGCGTGACGGTGGCCGCGCGGCTGCACGGCGGCATCCCCGGCGCCTCCTGGCCACGGTCAGCGCCCAGCGAGCTCAGGCTGCGCGCAATCGGAGCACCGCCAGCGGCGCATCGTCCATATCGCCGCGCCACACCGTCTGGCCACATCAGTGGCCATGAGGCCCGGAGAACGCGGTCGACACCGCTGATCCCGGTCGCTGCCCTCGCCACGCCTCACGGCGAGGGCAGCGACTCTCCCGTTTCCGGTGCGCGTCAGACCGCTTCGGTTTCGCTCGGAGCAGCGAGTGCAGCAGTCCGCACAGCGAGCAACCGCCCGGCCCACGCTCGGACTTCGGCCAGGTGTTCAACCTGGAGCCCGGAGCGGGGGTCAGGTTGGATCAGCAGGGTCGTCGCGCCACGGGCGGTGCGCTCTGCGGCCCAGATGTGGTCGAGGCCGGTGAAGTCGTCGTCGATCCACACGGCGGGGGCGTCGCCCATCCAGGCGTCGACGTGGTCGCGCTTCCACAGGTAGCCGTTGGGGTGGCTGGTGGTGATCTGGGGGCGCGGCAGGTCGATGTACGGGAAGGGCGGGAGGCCGAGGAGCGGGCCGATCAGTGTGGTGGCGTCCTGGCGCCAGCTGGTGCACCAGACCGGTGCGACCAGGCCGGTACGGATCACGTCCATGAGCAGGGGGCCGTGTGCCGGGTTCAGCCAGACGGTCACCGGGTCGTCGGCGCTGCGGCCGGTGGGGACGACGTCGTGCCGGGCGTGGGTGGCCGGGGTCGAGCCGTCCGCGTCGGGGAAGGGGATGAGAACGCCGTCGATGTCGAGGAGCAGGTAGGTCGGGCGCATCGGTCCTCCACGGGTTCCGGGGGTCAGAGCTTGCGCGCGGTGATCAGCAAGGTGGTGGGCCAGCGGCCCTGTCGGAGGTCGTGGAACTCCTGAGCCGAGGCCAGCCACAGGCCCGCGCGGTCGAGGTGTTTCTCCCAGCGGCCGGCGTCGAAGTCCCAGCGTGCGACGGGCAGGCGGGTGCGGTCGGGCAGCGTGACGTAGTCACGGCGAGGGCGGTCGTCAGCGGAGGGGGTCCGCCCGCCGCGCTGGGGGTGGGGAACGGAGAAGGCAAGGATGCCACCGGGCTTGAGACGGTGAGTGATGGCCGGGAGCAGCAGTTCGGGCGCAACGAGGCCGACCGCGCCGAAGGCGGAGCAGATCGCGTCGAACTGCTCGTTGGTCGCATGCAGGAAGTGCAAGGCATGGCCGGCGACGAAGGTGAGGTTGTTCAGCCGTCCGTAGTGCGAGCGGGCTCGGCGCACTTGGAGGCCGACCAGGTCGACGCCGGTGACGTTGGCCGCGCACCGGGTGGCGAGGCAGGCGGCGTTGTGTCCGGGGCCGCAGCCGAGTTCCACGACCCGCTTGCGGCGCAGGTCAGGACCGAGGATCTCGGCACCGGGGCCGATGCCCGGCCGTGTGGTCCACTCCATGCGGGCGGGCGGGGCGAGTGGCTCGGCCGGTCCGGCGACCGTGCGTTGGAGGGCGTGGGCGTACCAGGGAGAGGCTTGGGTGAGCACTACACCTCCAGGAGCTGGAGGACGTCGGTGAGATGCCGACGGACGACCTTGATGTAAGTGGGGTCGGTGGCGGGGTCGTTGATCCAGCGGATGGACTGCTCCATGAACCACTCGACGGCCCACATGCGGTGCCAGCCCAGAGCCCACTTCTCGGCGGCCAGGCCGCCGCGCTCGGCGAGGGCGTCAGGGGTGCCGCCCTCGGTGACGTAGGACTCCAGGAAGACGCGGAGGCGTACGGGGTCGGGGTCGTCGAGGGTGCCGTGCCAGCTGGCGAGGTCGAGCAGGCCCGGTCCCGTGAAGGCGCGGGCGAAGTCCAGCAGGCGCCAGCCGCGCTGGCCGATATGGAGGCTGGTGGGGTGGAACTCGGAGTGCACCCAGCCGAACGGGGCCAGGGTGGCGCCCTGTGCGCGGGTGTCTGCGGCCAGGGCAATCTGGTCGAGGGCTCGCTCGATGTCGCCCGTGTCCTGCCAGCGGTCGGCCTTGCGGAGCTGGTCGAGGTGGTCCAGGGCACGGCTGGGCAGGGCACGCAACCCTTCCTCGTGCAGTACGGGTAGCGCGCCAGCGGTGCGAGTGCGGTGGAGAACCACTGCTGCGGCGGCACCGTCGAGGTCATCCGCTTCCCGGACGGGGTTGCCGAGGTCTTCCAGGAACATACCGAGCAAGCCCTCGATGTGGACCGAGTCGTAGACCTTTGGAGCGGGGATACCGAGCGTGTTCGCCAGTCGCAGGGCCTGGTCCTCGCTGTCGAAGGGACTCTGGGCGTACTTGAAGATCCGCGTGCTGCCGTCGGGGAAGGTCACGCGTTCGACGCCGGACATGGACCACACCCTCACCTCCTCACGTTTGGCCGTGGGCTGGTTCGCGACGATGCACAGGTTGGCGAGGAGATCGGTGGTGAGGTTGTCGTTCACGAGAACTCCATTGCGGTCGTGGCGGCATCCGGGGCGGGCGAGCGAGCCGGCCCGCCCCGGAGCCTTGCTGCTGGGCGTTACGCGGCGGGGGTCACGCGGTGGGCGTAGACCTGCTCGATCCAGCCGGTCTTGAAGGCGGCCAGGTCGTCGCGGAAGTTCGCCATCGAGGCACCGTAGGGTGCGACGACGCCGCCGGACTGGTCCGGCACGGACTGGCAGCCGTGCACCAGCCGCCCGCCGAGGGCGGCATGGGCCTTGATGGACTCGATGCGGCGGTGCTCGTTGAACCAGCCGCCGTGGTAGACCTCGTCCAGCATCCCGCCCATATCGTCGTCCAAGTCGAACACGACTGAGGTGGCAGCAGGGAAGAACCAGCACGGGCCGACGTTGGAGATATGCCCGTCCAGCTCCACCTTGTTGAGCGCCATCAGCGTGGCCGCCTCGCGCAGCATCCGCAGGTGCTCGGCGGCAACTTGCGGCAGGCCGAGCCCGTCGAGGTGCTTGTCGCGGAACAGGTAGGCGTACACCTCGTACGCGGTGGACAGCACGCGAGCGGCGTCCGAGGTGGACTCACCGTGAGCCTTGATGAAGTCCAGCGCGAGCTGCTCGACCGCGCTCTCGGTCGTCTCCTCCACGCCCAGGAGTTGGGCCCTGACCAGCTCCCAGTCGGCGACGAGCCAAGTGCTCGACTCGAAACGGAAGAAGTGCTCGGCCGGGTCGATCGTGATGCGCCGGCCGTCGACCTGGATGCCCGGCAGACGGCTCCAGCGCTTGTCGAACGCCTGCGGCAGCTCGACCGTGATGGCCGTGGTGTCGATGGTGGTCACCGTGTCTCCGTCTCTGATCGGCCGGGTTCGGGCACAGGAATGCCCGAACCCGGAGCGGGTGTACGGAACTTCGGGGAGCCGCCCGGAGCCGTGGGGGAGGGCCAGGATTGCGGTCGGGCAGTTCCGGGCGGCTGCGATTAAGTGAACCGGCCGTCACGCACAGTGGGTACGGTGTGGGCGAGGCCAAGCGGTATACGCGGTTTACAGCCCCAGGACGGAGGGGGTCATGGCGGCACGCAACAGACCCAATGTCCGTTTACGCGAGGTCATCGACGCGATCGGCTGCACGTACGAAGCGCTGGCCAAGGACGTGCGCCGGATCGCTGCGGAGAACGGCGAGATCATCCACACCAACAAGTCGGCGATCTCCCACTGGGTCAACGGCACGCGGCAACCGACCGGTCAGACCGGCCACTACCTGGCGGAGGCCTTCTCCCGCCGGGCCGGCCGGACCATCACCCTCGTCGAGATCGGCCTGCGCGACCCGGAGGTCGCTGTCCCTGACGACCCTGATCCCGTCGTCATGGCCACCGACCTGGGCCGCGCTGACATGGAACGGCGCCGCTTCCTCGCCGTCGCCACCTTCACCACCGCAGGCGTGGCCATGCCCCTGGCCTACGATCAGGAAGCCGCATCCCGGATGCTCCGCGCCCGCACGGGCCGAGCCTTGGTGGGAGCCGAGGACGTCGACGTGGTCCGCCAGATCACCTCCGCGTTCAGCGCGGCCGACGAACGCCTGGGCGGCGGCCACGGGTTGACCACCGTCACCGCCTACCTCGCCGACACCGCCGCTCCCATGCTGCGCGCCCGCTTCGGCTCAGAAACCTTGCGTCGGGCTGCCTTTGGCGCCGTCGCCGAGCTGGCCTACCTCGCGGGCTGGAAACACCACGACCTCGGCCAAGAAGGCGCCGCCCAGCGCTACTACCAAGTCGGCTACCAACTCGCCTGCGAAGCCGACCCGCACGGCCACGCCGCCTGGATGATGCGCGCCCTCGCCCACCAAGCCCTCAGCCTCAAGCAGCCCCACCACTGCGTCGACCTCGTCGAAGGCGCCCTCAACCGCGGCCTCGGCCACGTGGACGGCCAGACGGAGGCACTGCTCCACATCACCCACGCCCGCGCCTTCGCCGCACTCGACGAGAAGCCCGCAGCAGCCCGCGCCCTGCTCACCGCCGAAAACGCCCTACTCCGCGACGACGGCCCACAGTCCAGCTTCTCCCTCGTCAGCGGACCCGCCGCCGGCACCGTCGCCAGCCACACGGCCCGCACGCTCACCGACCTCGCCGATCACGTCGGCACCGAGCAACAGCACCGAGACGCACTCGTCCGCTGGGACCCCGAAAAGTACAAGCGCGTCCACGCCCTCACCTACGCCGATCTCGGCGACAGCCTCGCCGCCCAGGCCCGCGCGGACGAGGCGGTCGCCGCCTGGAGCCAGGCCCTCACACTGATGGAGGGCATGACCTCGGACCGCACCCGCAAGGCGGTCACCTCGCTCCGATCAACTCTGGCGGTCTACCGGCGGCGCAAAGTACCCGGCGCCGCCGAACTCGCCCGCCGCGCCCGAGAGGTACTCGCCTAACATGCCCTTCCCCAAGCTCTCGGCTCCGCTCGAGCAGGGGAACCAATCCCGGCCGACGAAGGGATCACCGTGGCTCAGCCGACAACCGATGAGCAGCCCAAGGCGCTCAAGCCCGCCCTGGAATCCATGACCCTGCTGGTCGCCGCCGTCATCGTCCACGACAAGGCCACCAACCGCGTGGTCCTCCTCCAGCGCAGCGACCAGGCCAAGTTCGCCAGGGGCAAGTGGGACCTCCCCGTCGGCAAGAGCGAGCCAGGCGAGCCGATCACCGAGACGGCCGTCCGGGAGCTGTACGAGGAGACCGGCATAGTCGTGAAACCGGACGCGCTCAAGGTCGCCCACGTCATCCATGGCGCCTGGGGCGTGGAGGCCCCCAACGGCTTCCTCACGGTCGTGTTCGTCGCCCACGAGTGGTCCGGCGAGCCCGAGAACCGCGAACCGCGCAAGCACGCCCAGGTCCGCTGGGTCGACGCCGACGCCGTCCCCGAGCGATTCGTGGAGACCACCGCCAGTGCCCTCCGCCGCTACCTCAGCGGCGGGCCCCAGGTGTCTCTGGACGGCTGGAGGTAGGTGATTGCGAGAGCACGGCGCAGCGACCTTGCTGGTCCCCGCAGTCCGCACACAGTCCGCAAGACACCCGATCAAGACCGTCGCACCCCATCGCCGGCAATCGGCAAAAGGCCGGGTCAGCGACCTGCAGCCACCATCGCGGCAGGTCACCGACCCTCCCCGTCACTGGACGAGTAGATCCGGTTGTCATGGCGGGGATATGAGCGAAGCCAGCGCGGTGGGCTGCACCGCACCGGCGGCGGCCGAGCCGAGCAGCAGGGCGGACAGGTCGTGGGACGGCGCCTGCTCACCGGTCGGAGTCGCCGCCGTGATGCGGTCCAGCCGGAAGCCCCGGCCGGCCTGCCGCGTACGGCACCAGGCGATGAGGTACCACTTGCCGTCGGCGGTGAGCAGTCCGGCCGGTTCTACTACGCGGTCCGTCTCCTGCCCGGCCGCGTCGGCGTAGGACAGCCACAGCACCATGCCGTCGGTGAGCGCCTGCTCCACTGCGGTCCGGACCGACTCCGCGGTCCGCGTCGGCAGTGCGACGATCCGGGCGGCGAGTTCCTGGGCGGCCGTCGAGGCGGGGCCGGTCATCGAGGCCGCGATCTTCTGGGACGCCGTACGGACCGCACCGGTGTAAGGGGTCGCGGCGGCGCCGACCGCGCTGCCGTCCGCCGTCAGATGGCCGCCCGGCGGTGGGGGTGCCGTCGGCACCGGGTGGGGCCGGCCATGGCGGGATGCCGGTGGCGTCCTCGGTTCGGCGACCGCGCCGGACGCGCTGTCGGAACCCGGGGCGCTCCGGCTGGGCGGGCGGCCGGCATCGGCGGCACTGCTCACCGCTCTCGCCGCGAACCGGACGCCCCCCGTAACGGCCGAAAACAGCAAGAAGGAACACTCGCTCATCTGTTCCCACAGTTGTTCGGACGAGGTTGCCTAAACTGGTCCCGCCCGGGATGAGAAGTACCCCCAAGGGACGGAGAGCAACAGTGGCGGCAGGCGTCGGCAGATTCGAGGCGCTCGAAGGAGGCTTCGACGACCCCTCGGCGGAGGTCCTGGCCGAGGCCGCCGCCGCGTTCGGCCTGCTCGCCTCGCCCGCCCGGCTGCACCTGGTCTGGGCCCTGGCCCAGGGCGAGAGCGATGTCAGCGGGCTGGCCGAACGGGTCGGCGGCGCGCTGCCCGCCATCAGCCAGCACCTGGCCAAGCTCAAGCTGGCCGGACTGGTGCGCTCCCGGCGCGAAGGGCGCCGAGTGGTGTACCTGGTGGACGATCCCGATGTGGTGACCATCGTGCGCCGGATGGTCGGCCAGCTCTCCGACCGTCAGGCGGATGCCGAGCCGAGGGCCGGCGCCGGACGCCTCCGTGGTCTGGGCGCCTGAGGCCGGCCCGGCCGCCGAGCCGAGGAAACCGAACACCACCGACCACCGCACCACGCTGCAGGTGCTGCGCGCCCTGGACAGCGGGCCGCGCGGACTGACCGAGGCCCAGGCCGAGACCCGGCTGGCCCGGTACGGCGAGAACGTTCCGCCCGGCCGGCGCACCGACTCCTGGCCGCGCCGCTTCGCCCGTGGTCTGCGCGACCCCTTCACCGCCGTGCTCATCGGCCTGGGCCTGGTCTCCGCGGTACTGGCCTCCTGGGGCACCGTCTGTGTGATCGCCACCCTGGTCACGGTCAGCTGTGTGCTGCGCGCCACCGGCGAGCACCGTGCCGAGCGGGCCACCGCCGCACTGCGCCGGCTGGTGGCGGGCACCGCGACCGTACGCCGCCGGGTCGGCGGCACCTCCCCGCCGGTCACCCGGGAGGTCCCCGTCGACCAGCTGGTTCCCGGCGATGTGGTGCTGCTCGGCCCGGGCGACCTGGTCCCCGCCGACCTGCGGCTGCTGCGGGCCACCGGACTGACCGTCCACCAGGCCGCCCTCACCGGTGAGTCCGCCCCGGTCACCAAGCGGCCGACCGAGGACGGGCCGGAAGGCACCGGCTTCGCCCGGCCCGGTCTCTGTTTCCAGGGCAGCAGTGTGGCCGCCGGCAGCGGCACCGGAGTGGTGATCGCTACGGGTGCGGACACCGCGCTGTCCGGCGCCTTCGGTGAAGGACGCCAAGGATGCCAAGGACTCTGGGGGCTCCGGGGGCTCCGGGGACGCCCGTGGCCGGAGCGGCGGCGCATCCCCAGCCCCTTCGACCGGTCGGTCAACGGCATCGCCTGGACCCTGATCCGCTTTATGCTGCTCACCGCTCCCCTGGTGCTGATCGTCGACGCCCTGCTCAGCGGGCGGGGGCTGGAGACCCTGCCGTTCGCGGTGGCCGTGGCCGTGGGGATCACCCCCGAGATGCTGCCGGTGGTGGTGACCGCCGTGCTGGCCCGGGGCGCCGCCCTGCTGGCCCGGGACGGCCAGGTCATAGTGCGGCGGCTGCCCGCCCTGCATGACCTGGGCGCCGTCCAGGTGCTGTGCGTGGACAAGACCGGCACCCTCACCCAGGACCGGCCGGTCTTCCACCGCGCCCTCGGCGTGGACGGCCAGGACGACCCCGAGGTGCTGCGCTGGGCCGCCGTCAATGCCCTGTGGACGCTGCACCTGGCCGAACCGCCCATGCCCGACGCCCTGGACGAGGCGGTCCTGGCCGCCGCCGACGGCCTGGCGATGGTGGCCGAGGAGGAGTACGAGGGGGTCGCGGCGCTGCCCTGCGGGCCGGGCCGCCGGCTGGCCACCGCCGTCGTCCAGCGCGCCCCGGCCTCCCCGTTCACCGGGCATCTGCTGGTGGTCAAGGGCGCCCCCGAGGACGTACTGGAGCGCTGCGCCCTGAGCGGGCCGGAGCGCGAGCGGCAGCTGGCGCGGGCCGGGGAACTGGCCGCCCAGGGGCTGCGGGTGCTGGCCGTGGCCCGCGTGGAACGGCCCGCCCGTACCCGCCCCTACGGCCCGGCCGATGAACACGGCCTGGACTTCCTGGGCCTGGTGGCGCTGCGCGACGCGGTGACCCCCACCGCCGCCCAGGCCCTGGAGGCGCTCGCCGCCCGGGGCATCGAGGTCAAGGTGCTCACCGGCGACCACCCGGGCACGGCCGCCCGGGTCTGCCGGGAACTGGGCCTGGACCCGGGCGAGGTGGTCAACGCGGAACGGATCGACGCCCTGGACGAGGCGGAGTTGGCCCGCCTGGCCGCCCGTACCACCGTCTTCGCCCGCTGCGCCCCCGAGCACAAGGCGCGGATCGTCACCGCGCTGCGGGCCGGCGGCCGGCCGGCCGGCTTCCTGGGCGATGGCGTCAACGATCTTGCCGCGCTGGCCGGTTCGGATGTGGGCATCTGTCCACGCGATGGGGTGGATGTGGTGCGCGAGGCCGCCGATGTGGTGCTGGCATCCAAGGACCTCACCGCGCTGGCCCGGGCCATTGACGCCGGACGGCGCAGCACCGGCAGCATCGCCGCCTACCTGCGGATCACCCTGTCGTCCAACTTCGGCAATGTCATCGCCATGCTGGCGGCCGGGCTGCTGGTGCCCTTCCTGCCCATGCTCCCGGCCCAGGTGCTGGTGCAGAACCTCTGCTTCGACGCCGCCCAGCTGGCGCTGGCCTTCGACCGCCCGGGCCCGGCGGCACACTCCCGCCCGGTGGTGCTGCGGCCGCGCTCGCTGCTGCGCTTCGTCACCGGCTTCGGCCTGCTGAACGCGGCGGCCGACCTGGCCACCTTTGGCGTACTGGCCCTGGCCGTACGGTCATTGGGCGAGCAGGGCGGGCAGACCGCCTTCCACTCGGGGTGGTTCACCGAGAACCTGCTGACCCAGGCGATGGTGATGCTGCTGCTGCGCTCGGGGCGGGCGGTGGCGGAGGGCTCGGGCGCGCCGGGCCCGCTGCGGGCCGCGGTGGCCGGACTGGCGGTGTTGGGGCTGTTGTTGCCGGTGTCGCCGCTGGGTCCGGTGCTGTCCATGTCGGTGCTGCCCCCGCTGTACTACGGCCTGCTGGCGGTGGTGCTGGTGCTCTATGGCGCGGGCCTGTGGGTGGCGCGGCGGCGCTGGCTCTGAGCGGGAATGACGAAGGGGCCCAACCGGACATCCGGTTGGACCCCTGCTCGGCCGTCGGGCCCGGCTACCAGTCGCCGCCGCCGAAGCCGCTGTCGCCGCCGCCGAAACCGCCGCCGTCGTCCCAGCCGCCACCGGAGAAGTCCGAGGGGTTGAAGTCGGCGCCGCTGAAGTCGCCGCCGTCCGTGCCGCCGAAGCCGCCGTCACCGCCGAAGTGGTCGGCCGCGTAGGCCGGGGTGCTCATCATGCTGCCGAGCACGGTGCCCACCAGCAGACCCGGCAGCAGGCCGCCGCCGAAGTACCCGCCGGCCCAAGGGCCGTAGGCGGGACCGGCGTTCCAGTACGGCTGCGGGCCCTGGGCGGTCTGGACGGTGCGCGACACGGGCTCCTGCCCGGAGGCCAGCCGGGTGGCGTCGGCCTGGCAGGCCGGCACGGTGCGCACCGCGCCCCCCGGCGGAGCCCACGGCACATCCTGGACGGACGGCCCATGGCGCGGGTCGAAGAAGCAGGGCACCCGGCGCTCGGGCAGCGGGTAGCCGGAGCGGCGGGCGGCCAGCGTGGCCAGGGCGAAACGGCCCTCGTCCAGCGCCTGGGTGACGGCCGTCACATCCTGCGGCCGCCGGGCGGCGGTCATCTTCGCCTTGGCGTCCTCATAGGCGTCCAGCGCCCGCTCGTAGTCCTTGCGCATCTCGTCGTTGACGCCGGGCTCGGCGGGGTTGAAGTCCAGCCGGTCCAGCTCCTCGCCGAAGGCGGTGATGTCCTCGTCCACCACCACGCTCAGCTGCGCCAGCTCGGCGCGCTCGCGCTCCTCGCGCTTCTTCTTGGCCCGGCGGAACAGGGCATAGGCACCGGCGCCACCGGCGATCACCACGGCGCCGCCCACGGCCAGCCCGACGGCCGAATCGCCGGAGCCGCCCCAGGAGTCGGGGGCGTGGCCCTTGGCGGTCTTGACCGCTCCGTCCACAAAGGCGGTCAACTCGGCGTTGGCGCTGCTGTTGTTGACCTTGGCATCGGACTTGAGGTTTGCCACCGCGTTACGGGAGAGCACCCTGGAGTCGGCGTCCGCGTTGAACTTGTCACCGAGGCGGACGGCATAGACGCCGGAGATGCCGACCTCGGTGCGCAGGTTCGCCAGGATCGAATTCGGCGGAAACTCCGCGGTGTTGGGCAGCACCGCCACAAACACCGGCTTATTGGCGTCCTTGATCTTCTTCGCCAGCGCGTCCGCGTCCGCCGAGGACAGCTGTGCGGACATCCGCGGGTCCACATAGACCGGGCTCTTCTTGAGGTGATCGGCCACCTCGCTCACCCCGCCGGCGGCATGCGCCGCGGGTGCGTACAGCATCGCCCCCGCCAGCACCAGCAGCGCGGCGAGCAGCCCCGCGAACAGGGCCGGCAGCGGCCTGGGCAGTGCCCTGGGGGTGACGGACATGGGAACTCTCCTCGGAGGGCGAGGGATGGAACGGTCACTCATCAAGATCACGAACTGACTCTGCGTACACCTGGACAACGGAACTCCCGGAGATCCGGTTCCCCGCTTTCCCTCCGTCATCCGTACGTGAGGTTGGAGCACGGATTGTCATCCGCCGACCTGGCCTTGTCGGCCACCTCCGAGGGTACGGGTGCGGAGGACGAGGCGGAGGCGGTCGGCGAGGCCGGTGCGGTGACATAGTCGCGACCGAGTGTGACCGTGATGCTGTGGTCAGCGGTGCCCCGGACGAAGGAGCCGGGGAAGAGCCGGGACAGGGTGCGGGCGTGATCCGCCTCACCCGGTCCGAACTCGATCACGGTGGTGGCCTCGTCCCGCCCGGCGGCGGTGCTGGTGGCGGTGATCCGGTAGCCGTGTTCCTTGAGCGCCCCGGCCGCGCGGGCGGCCAGCCCATTGGTCCGGGTGCCGTTGACGACCGAGACATTCACTCCGGCACCGGAGACCGTGGCGGCGGGCGAGGGCTTGTCGTCCTTCTTCTTCTCGCCGCCCTTCTTTCCGGCGTCCTTGCCGTCCACGGTCTCGTCCGCCCGCAGCGCGGCCCACAGCCGGTCGGCGTCCGGCTGCACCACGGCCACCCGGCTGCCCTGGTAACGCCAGGGCATGGTGACGAACTTGATGTTGTGCAGATCGATGTTCTTCATCGACATGGCGAAGGAGAGGAGCTTGTCGGCCGAGCCCAGGCCGGGGTCCACGGTCATCGACTTGGTGGCGGCGTTGGCCAGCGGCAGCAGCGTGGTGGGGTCGAAACCCTCGGACTTCACCTTTTTGATCATCGAGGAGACAAAGGCCTGCTGCCGTTGTATCCGGCCTATGTCGGAGCCGTCGCCGATGCCGTGCCGGACCCGCACATAGTCCAGCGCCTTCTGCCCGGAGACCTTCTGCTCCCCCTTGCGGAAGACCAGGTCCCCGCGCGAGCCGAGGTTGGGGTTGAGGTCGCCCTGGTAGAGGTCCTTGGGCACACAGACATCGACACCGCCCACGGCGGAGGTCATCGAGGAGAACCCGGCGAAGTCCACCACGATCGTGTGGTCCACCCGCAGCCCGGTGAGTTTCTCCACGGTGTTCTGGGTGCAGGCGGGATTTCCCTTGGCGGTGTCACCCACCGAAAAGGCCGAGTTGAACATCTGCTGGCTGGCGCCGTTGGTCCAGTTGCCATTGGGCAGTTTGCACGGCGGAATGTCCACCAGGGTGTCCCTGGGTATGGAGATGCCCACCGCGTGCTCGTCGTCGCCGTACACATGCAGCAGGAAGGCGGTGTCGGAGCGGCCGATGTCGCCCTGTCCGCCGCCGAGTTTCTTGTTGTCCCCGGCGCGCGAGTCCGAGCCGATGACCAGGACGTTCTTGCCGGCCGCGGAGGCTCCGGGCCGGTTCTTGGAAAGGCCGCCCGCGTCAAAGGTGTTGATGTTGCCGTTGAGCTCGAACCAGATCCAGCCGGCTCCGGCGGTCAGCAACACCAGAAACGAGACCCCGACGATGGTGAACGTACGCATCCGCTTACGCTCGCGCTTGCCCCGCCGCCTGCCCGTCATGTGCGCGACCTCATCCGCTCCCCAGGTCATCCCGTCGTTGCCCTACGTATAGACGGATGACCACTGCTTTTGGTTGTCCGGTTGCGCAATCTAGCAAGTATGGTGAAAGCACTGATACGGGCATCCAAGCAGACCGAGAAAGGTGGGGACACATGCTGCGCAACGCCCTGGAACCCTGGCACATCCTGGTGGTTGTGCTGATCGTGGTCGTCGTCTTCGGGTCCAAGAAGCTGCCGGACGCGGCACGGTCGCTGGGCAAGTCCATGCGCATCCTCAAGAGCGAGGCCAAGGCGATGAAGGACGAGGCCACCCCGTCCGCGCCCGCGGCCGCCGCGCCCGCCGAGGAGAAGGTCACCACCGGCACCGTGCTGGACGGATCCCGCTGACCGCGCTCTCCCGCGTGTGTCCGGGGGTCCCTGTGGGGTGCGCCCAGTAAACCGGCCGGAACATTGGCCGTTCTCGCACCTGATCCCGGCGGTGGTCCATCAACACTGGTGGTTCCGGATCGCCCCGCGCGCAGGAGGAACCACCGATGTCCGGGTCTCGTCTCATGGCCCTGGGCCACTACCAGCCCGCCAGGGTGCTCACCAATGACGAACTGGCCGGCCTGGTCGACACCAGTGATGAATGGATTCGCTCCCGGGTCGGCATCCGCACTCGCCGGGTGGCCGGCGAAGCGGAGACCGTCGACTTCATGGCCGCCGAAGCCGCCGCCAAGGCGCTGGCCAACGCAGGGCTCGCCCGCGCCGACATCGACCTGGTGCTGGTCGCCACCTGCACCGCCGTGGACCGCAGCCCCAACACCGCGGCCCGGGTGGCCGCCCGGCTGGAGCTGCCGTCACCCGCGGTGATGGACATCAATGTGGTCTGCTCCGGCTTCACCCACGCCCTGGCCAGCGCGGACCATGCCATTCGCGCCGGCGCGGCGAGGAACGCGCTGGTGATCGGGGTGGAGAAGTTCACCTCGGTGACCGACTGGACCGACCGCACCACCTGTGTGCTGGTCGGTGACGGAGCCGGCGCCGCCGTGGTCACCGCGGCCGAGGAGCCCGGCATCGGCCCCGTGGTCTGGGGCTCGGTCCCGGAGATGGGTCACGCGGTGCGCATCGAGGGCTCACCCTCGGTGTTCGCCCAGGAGGGCCAGTCCGTCTACCGCTGGGCCACCACCCAGCTGCCGCCCATCGCCCGCCAGGTGTGCCTGCGGGCCGGGATCGAACCCGCCGACCTGGCGGCGGTCGTGCTGCACCAGGCCAATCTGCGCATCATCGAGCCGGTGGCGCGCAAGCTGGGCGCGGTCAACGCGGTGATCGCCACCGATGTCACCGAGTCCGGCAACACCTCGGCGGCCAGCATTCCGCTCGCCCTGTCCAAGCTGGTCGAACGGGGCGAGGTGGCCTCCGGCGCGCCGGTGCTGCTGTTCGGCTTCGGCGGCAATCTGTCCTATGCGGGGCAGGTCATCCGCTGCCCCTGACGGCGGCCGCCGCCCTGAGCGGCACGGTGTCCGAAACGTTCAAGACCGGGCGGCGGCCCGGTCCTTAACGTCGCGGTATGACACCTCGCTTCGACGCCATCGGCATGCTGGTCTCCGATATGGCTGCCTCGCTCGCCTTCTACCGCCGCCTCGGCCTGGACCTGCCGCCCGGGGCGGACACCGAACCGCATGTGGAGTACCGGCTCCCGGGCGGGCTGCGGCTGATGTGGGACGCCGGGCAGGACGGGGCCGCCGCCGCGCCGGCCGGCCCGGGGCGGATGTCGCCGTGCTTCCTCTGTGACGGTCCGGCCGAAGTGGACCGGGTCTACGCGGAGTTGACGGCGGCCGGATATCACGGGGAGCGGGCGCCGTGGGATGCCTTCTGGGGGCAGCGGTACGCGGTGGTCCGGGATCCGGACGGCAATGACGTCGGTCTCTTCGCCTGGCTGAAGCCCGAGTGAAGGGCGAGTGAGGGCCGGTTGCGGCGCGGTGCGGCCCGGTCAGCCCACGAGCTCGCCCAGCGGCACCCCGGTCAACGCCCTGATCTCCCGGGAGAGATGGGCCTGGTCGGCATAGCCGCAGGCGATGGCCAGCTCCGCGAACGGCCGGCCCGTCCGGGCCAGTCGCACCGCCCGCCGCATCCGCAGTACCCGGGCGAGCACCTTGGGCCCGTACCCGAAGGCGCGCAGACTGTGCCGGTGCAACTGGCGTTCACTCAGACCCAGTTGCCCGGCCAGCTCGGACACCGCCAGACCCCGGCGGGTGCCCGCCAGGATGCCGGCGATCAGGGGTGCGTACGCGTCCACATCCACCGGGCGTACCGCCTCCTCCAGCACCCGCCCCGGGGCCGCCGCCTCGGCCACCCGCTGGGTGAGCAGGCGCACCCGGCGCTCGGGCCACAGGTCCGCCAGCGGCACCCGCCGGTCACGCAGTTCCACGGCGGGCACGCTCAGCAGGGCGGGCGCGGTGCCGGGAGCGAAGCGCAGTCCGGTGGCGGACGCTCCGGGGGGACCGGTCACCAGGTGGGCACCGGTGTCCGGCCCGGCCACCAGCAGCCGCCCGCCGGTCCAGATCAGGTCCAGGCAGCCGTCCGGGAGGACGCGCAGCGGCGCGGGCCCGGCCGTGTGCCGCCACAGCACCGCCCCGGCCACGGCCTCGGACGGACGTTCCCGGTGGTTCGTTCCGTGCCCCATCTACGGCGACTCGCGCAGATAGAGCGCCCCGCAGGAGTGGCAGATCGGCACCTTGCCGGTGCCCCACAGGTCGACCGACCGGGCCGCCGAGGCGGGGTCGAGATCGCGGCCGCACATGGCGGTGGCGTCCTGCTCCCGCACCACATGCCAGACCTTGACCGACGGATCCTCGTCGGCCGGGGAACTGCCGTCCGCGTACTCGGCTCGCAACTCGTGTTCCATGTGGTTGCCTCCTGGTCTCCTCGGATCCACGAGTCTCCACAGATCCACGATGCGCCGCCGTTTCCCGGGCTGCCACCCCGCCCCGGGTGCCCTCAGAACACCGACCACCCGGTCAGCGTCGTGAAGTGGTCCAGCGCCGCCACGCCCGCCACCGAGTTGCCCCGGGCGTCCAGGCCGGGGCTCCAGACACACAGGGTGCAGCGGCCCGGTATCACCGCGATGATGCCGCCGCCCACCCCGCTCTTGCCCGGCAGGCCCACCCGGTAGGCGAAGTCGCCGGCCGCATCATAGGTTCCGCAGGTCAGCATGACCGCGTTGACCTGCTTGGCCTCGCGGCGCGGCAGCAGCCGGCTGCCGTCCGCGCGCAGGCCGTGCCGGGCCAGGAAGCCGCTGGCCAGCGCCAGGTCCCGGCAGCTCATCTCGATGGAGCACTGCCAGAAGTAGTGCTCCAGCACGGTCGGCACCGGGTTGTCCAGGTTTCCGTAGCTGGCCATGAAGTGGGCCAGCGCGGCGTTGCGGTCCCCGTGCTCGGACTCGGACCTGGCCACCACCGGGTCGAAGGACACCTCAGGGTTGCCGCTCTCGGCGCGCAGGAACTCCAGCAGGGTGGTGCTGGCGTCCCCGGTGAGCGTCTGCAGCCGGTCGGTGACCACCAGGGCGCCCGCGTTGATAAAGGGATTGCGCGGAATACCGTTCTCGTATTCGAGCTGTACCAGGGAGTTGAAGGCGTTTCCGGACGGTTCGGTGCCCACCCGCTCCCAGATCCGGTCGCCGCCCTCGGCCAGCACCAGGGCCAGTCCAAAGGCTTTGGAGATGGACTGCACGGAGAACGGCCGCTCCCAGTCCCCCACCCCGTACACCCCGCCGTCCACATCGGCGACGGCCAGGCCGAACTGGCCTGCGTCCACGCCGGCCAGCGCCGGGATGTAGTCGGCCGCCTGGCCCCGTCCGACCAGCGGGCGGGCGAAGGCGGCGACTTCTTCGAGTACGGCCTGGTAGTCCACGTCCTTGTGTCCTCGCGCTGTCTCGTACCGGTTGACTGCTCCGGCGCTCGGCCGGATCGGCTCGCACGATATCCGAACGCCCGGCCCACCTGCGAACTTTTCGGTACAACAGGGCCATTGTCCCCACCCGCCACAGAGGAGACCGCCATGGCCGAACCCTTGTCCGCGAGCGACTTCCTGGCCACGCTCCAGGGCGCCGGCTGCGCCGTGCGAGAGGAGCCCGGCTGGCGCACCCACAACCGGTCGGGGCACGGCCCCTGGGGGCCGGTGCACGGCATCGTGGTGCACCACACCGCCACCAGCGGGACCTCGGACTCCGTACGGCTCTGCCGGGACGGCCGGGACCGGCTGCCCGGCCCGCTGTGCCATGGCGTGATCGCCAAGGACGGCGCCATTCACCTGGTGGGCCATGGGCGGGCCAACCACGCCGGCCGGGGCGACTCGGACGTCCTGCGGGCGGTGACCGGGGAACGGCCGCTGCCCCCGGTGCTCAAGGCCGACGCGGACGGCAACACCTTCTTCTACGGCTTTGAGTGCGTCAACCTGGGCGATGGCCAGGACCCCTGGCCGTCCGCCCAGCTGGCGGCGGTCGAACGGGCGGCGGCCGCCCTCTGCCGCCGCCATGGGTGGACCGAGCGGTCGGTGATCGGCCACCGGGAGTGGCGGCCGGGCAAGACCGACCCCACCGGCTTCACCATGGACTGGCTGCGCGCCCGCGTCCACCAGCGGCTGGCCCGGCAGACGGTGGCCCACGACGGGTGACGGGCCGCCGGACGAGGACGGGCCGGGCGGGTGACAATGGACCGGTGACCAGCCCCGCCGCCGCCCTGGCCGCCCTCCGGCCCCGCCTGCCCTCCCCGCTCACCGCGGTGGCGGACGAGCGGTTCACCCGGCGCGGGGTGCGGCTGCTGCTCAAGCGGGACGACCTGATACACCCCGAGCTGCCGGGCAACAAGTGGCGCAAGCTGGAGCCCAATCTGGTGGCCGCCGCCGAGGCCGGGCGGCGCACCCTGCTCACCTTCGGCGGTGCGTACTCCAACCATCTGCGGGCCACCGCCGCCGCCGGACGGCTGCTGGGCTTTCGCACCATCGGGGTGGTGCGCGGCGAGGAACTGGCCGGGCGCCCGCTCAACCCCTCGCTGGCACGCTGCGCCGCGGACGGCATGGAGCTGCGCTTCATCGACCGGGCCACCTACCGCCGCAAGGCCGAGCCCGAGGTGCTGGCCGCGCTGGCGCCCGGGGACTGCTTTGTCATCCCGGAGGGCGGCAGCAACGCGGCCGCCGCCCAAGGCTGTTCCTCACTGGGGCGCGAACTGCGCGGCGCCGCCGAGGTGGTGGCCGTGGCCTGTGGCACCGGCGGCACGCTCGCCGGGCTGGCCGCGGGACTGGACCAGGGGCAGCGAGCCATCGGCATCCCGGTGCTCAAGGGCGGATTCCTGGGCGCGGAGGTCGAGCGGCTGCAATGGGCGGCCTTCGGCGGGCAGCGCGGCGACTGGCTGCTGGACGAGCGCTTCCACTGCGGGGGTTACGCCCGCAGCTCCCCCGAACTGGACGCGTTCGCCGGGGACTTCGAGGAGCGGCACGGGATCCGCCTGGAACGGCTCTATGTCGCCAAGGCGTTGTACGGGGTGGCCACCCTGCTGGCGGAGGGCGCCTTCGCCCCGGGCACCTCGGTGGCGGTGGTGGTGACGGGGGCGGCGGACCTCTCCGCGCCCTGAGCCGAGGGCTAATCCTCCTCCCGGTAGACCGCCGCCTCCTCGAAGTCCAGCCGCCGCAACAGCGTCCGCAGCATCTCGTCGTCGATCCGCCGCGCGTCCCGCAGGCTTACGAACACCGCGCGCTCGGCCCCGATCACCTCCCGGGTCAGCCGCCGGTAGGTGGCGTCCGCCGACTCGCCGGTCACCTCGTGCACCCCGCCCAGCCGCTCCCACACCGCGTTGCGGCGCCGCTCCAGCACCGCCCGCAGCCGGTCCGCCAGCGGCTGTGGCAGCGCGTTCCGCCGGTCCGCGAGCAGTTCCTCCAGATGGCGCTCGGCGGCCAGTGACGCATCGCTCTGTGCCTGGGCCTCCACCAGGGTCTCGGCCCGCTCGTCCCGGCCGGGGAGGCGCAGCGCCCGGATCAGCGGCGGCAGGGTCAGGCCCTGCACCACCAGCGTCCCGATCACCGTGCTGAAGGTCAGGAAGAGCACCAGGTTGCGGGCCGGGAAGGGGCCGCCGCCATGGGTGGTGACCGGCACCGCGAAGGCGATGGCCAGCGAGACCACTCCGCGCATCCCGGCCCAGCCCACCACCAGGGCGCCGCGGGCGTCGGTGTCCGGCTCCCGTTCCCGGATCCGGGCGGACAGCGCCCGGGGCAGGAAGGTCGCCGGGAACACCCAGAGGAAGCGCGCGACGACCACCGCCAGGAAGACGGCCAGCGCATACCCCAGGGCCGGTCCCACGCCATAGGCGCCAAGTCCCCTGAGCACCACCGGCAGTTGCAGGCCGATCAGCGCGAACACCACTGATTCCAGGACGAAGGAGACCATCTTCCACACCGCCTCCTCCTGCAGCCGGGTGGCGAAGTCCACCTGCCAGGCGCGGTGCCCCAGATAGAGGCCAACCACCACCACCGCCAACACCCCGGAGGCGCCCAGCTGTTCGGCGACGGAATAGGCGGCGAACGGGATCAGCAGCGACAGGGTGTTCTGCAGCAGCGGATCGCTCAGCCGCTTGCGCAGCCAGTGCAGCGGCACCATCAGCACCAGTCCCACCGCGATGCCGCCCAGCGCGGCCACCGCGAACTCCCCGATGCCCTCGGCCCAGGTGGCGCCGGTGCCCACCACCGCGGCCAGGGCCACCTTGTAGGCGGTGATCGCGGTGGCGTCGTTCACCAGCGACTCGCCCTGGAGGATGGTGGTGATACGGGACGGCAGCCCCAGCCGGCGGGCGATGGCGGTGGCGGCGACCGCGTCGGGCGGCGCCACCACCGCGCCCAGCACCAGTGCGGCGGTCAGCGGCAGCCCGGGCACCACCAGATAGGCGGCCCAGCCCACGGCCAGCGTGGCGAACAGCACATAGCCGACGGACAGCAGCGCCACCGGCCGCAGATTGGCGCGCAGGTCGAGATAGGAGCTCTCCAGCGCGGCGGTGTGCAGCAGCGGGGGCAGCAACAGCGGGAGCACCACCTCCGGTTGGAGCGCGTAGTCGGGCACCCCGGGCAGGTAGGAGGCCAGCAGCCCGGCGGCGACCAGCAGCAGCGGCGCGGGTACCGGGGTGCGGCGGGCCGCTCCGGCGATGGCCGCGCTGACCGCGACCAGCAGCAAGAGTGGCATGACATCCATGGCGGCTCCTCGGCTGTGCGCTCTAACCTGGCAATCATGATCGACTGCATTCATCTGGGGGAGCTGCCGCGCCCCGAACCGGCGCCGCTGGGCGCCACCTGTCCGCGCTGCGCGGAGGGCGGCGGCCACCCGGTGCAGTTGCGCATGTGCCTGGCGTGCGGGTTTGTCGGCTGCTGCGACTCCTCGGCGGGACGGCATGCCACGGCCCACTTCGAGGAGACCGGGCACCCGGTGATGCGCAGCTTCGAACCGGGACAGAGCTGGCGCTGGTGCTATGTGGACAAGCACCTGGTGTGAGCCGCCCGGTGCGCACCACGCGGCCGGTGCCGCCCGCTAGCATGCCCGCATGATCCGTGAACTCGCCACGCTTCAAGGGGCGCTGGGGCATGCGCGGGATGCGCACGGCGGCGTGCCGGGCGCGTCCACCGGCCCCCACGCCGACAGCGGAGAGTGACGATGCCGGGGGCCGGATGGACGGCAGCGGGCCCGAAGTGGCCGCCCGGGCCGCCCGATTCCCCGCGGCTTCGCTACTCAGCGGCACCTTCCGTACCCGTCCGGTGGACGGCCGGGGAGTCATCGCCGGGGCCGGCCCGGCGCTTGCCGCCGTCCCGGCCGGCGATCGCGCCCGGCGGCGCTTTACCCGGCGTTTTACATGGTCAGTGCTGGACTGGAACGAACCCTCGATCGCGGCCGGCGCTCCCATCGAGGGCCGGGCGGCAGCGGGTTGGGCACCTTGACTCTTCTGCGGAGAAGCTCTTGCGGCACTCGCGCAGAGTGACGAAAATCCCAACAGGGCGACTTCTCTTTCGATTTGGGACCGCAGACCCCTAGCCACTTTCCGTGCTCATGGGCTTACCATGAGTGACAGTCGCGGGGTTGCGGCAGGGATCCGCAGATCGCGATAGCGTCGCAGCCGGAAATGTGCCGCGGCGGCCTGTGTCACCCTTCGACGGAAGGGGGCGGGGGCCGACGCTCATAACAGCTCAAGAAGCTTGTGCCACCTTGGAGGTGAGGGTGTCCCCAATCGCAGGTGCGCCTGGGACGACCCAGGACTTCGTGGAAGTCCGGCTGCCCGCTGCGGGTGCCTACCTGTCGGTGCTGCGGACGGCGACCGCCGGCCTCGCGGCCCGGCTGGACTTCACCCTCGACGAGATCGAGGACTTGCGCATCGCCGTGGACGAGGCATGCGCGATCCTCCTGCAACAGGCCGTTCCCGGGTCCGTACTCAGCTGCGTCTTCCGCCTCGTCGGTGACGCTCTCCGGGTGACCGTCTCGGCACCCACCACGGACGGCCGCGCGCCCGAGCGTGACACCTTCGCCTGGACGGTGCTCTCCGCGCTGGCCGGCGAGGTCGACTCCACGGTCGCGGACGACCGTACGGTCAGCATCAGCCTGCACAAGAAGCGCGGCGCCGGCCCCGGACAGCCGTGACGGAAGAGGGGGCTCCGTGAGTACTGCATCGTCGCGGGGAGTGCGTACCCCGGCCATCCCGCAGCAGCCTGCCCGGAACCGTTCGGGAAGCGCCGCAGCCCTGGAACCGGACCAGGCCAGTGACCCACCTGAGCGGGCGGACCACATGGATCAGCACCAGCACCACAGCGGGCAGCACCCGGATCCGCACGACCGCAGCGGAGCCCGGGCCCTGTTCATCGAGCTGCGCGCGCTTCCCGTGGGATCGCCCGAGCGGGCCGAGCTGCGCAACCACCTGGTGCGCATGCACCTGCCGCTGGTCGAGCACCTGGCCCGTCGGTTCCGCAACCGGGGCGAGCCGCTGGACGACCTGACCCAGGTCGCCACCATCGGCCTGATCAAGTCGGTGGACCGGTTCGACCCCGACCGCGGCGTGGAGTTCTCCACCTATGCCACCCCCACCGTGGTGGGCGAGATCAAGCGCCACTTCCGGGACAAGGGCTGGGCGGTGCGGGTGCCGCGTCGGCTCCAGGAGCTGCGCCTGTCGCTGACCACGGCCACCGCCGAGCTCTCCCAGCGGCACGGCCGGGCGCCCACCGTCCATGAGCTGGCCGAGCACCTGGGCATCTCGGAGGAGGAGGTGCTGGAGGGGCTGGAGTCCGCCAACGCCTACAGCACGCTCTCCCTGGATGTGCCGGACACCGACGACGAGTCCCCGGCGGTGGCCGACACCCTGGGCGCCGAGGACGAGGCGCTGGAAGGTGTGGAGTACCGCGAGTCCCTCAAACCCCTGCTGGAGGATCTGCCGCCCCGGGAGAAGAAGATCCTGTTGCTGCGCTTCTTCGGCAATATGACCCAGTCCCAGATCGCCCAGGAGGTCGGCATCTCCCAGATGCATGTCTCCCGGCTGCTGGCCCGCACCCTCGCCCAGCTCAGGGAGCGGCTGCTCATCGAGGAGTGAGCCGGCCTGCTCAGTCCTGGCGCGGACCGATGCCGAGCGCCTCGGTCGCCGTGGGGTTCACCAGCAGCACCAGGGTGACCACGGCGACCAGCGCCAGGGCCGCGCCCGCCGCGATCAGTGCTCCGCCGCCGTTGACAAAGGTCCAGGCCACCGGCAGCGCCATCAGCTGGGTGATGATCGCCGGGCCACGGCTCCAGCGGCGCAGCAGCCACAGCCCGCGCGCCGCCAGCAGCGGCAGGGCGGCCAGCACCAGCACGGTCACCCCGGCGGTCAGCGCCTGGCGCAGGCTGTCCGGCTTGCTCAGCAGGGCCATGGCCAGCAGATACAGCCCACTGCCGGCCAGCGCCACCCCTTCCACGGCGGTCAGCGCCGCCGCACCGGTCAGCCGCGCGGGCCGCGGCCCGGCGGGCTCGGATGCCGGGGAGGCCTTGGTCTTCACGGCGGACTTCGACGAGGACTGCTTACTGCTCACCCCAGCAGGGTAGCCCTGCCGGCACCGCTCCCGGCCGTCGATCGGCCGGGCCGGGGATGAGGCGTGTACCCACAAGTAGGTAGGCTGGCGCGCATGCGTGCGCTTCTTGTGGTCAACCCTTCGGCCACCACCACCAGTGCCCGTACGCGTGATGTCCTGGTGCACGCGCTCGCCAGCGACCTCAAACTGGAGGTCGCCACCACCGAGTACCGGGGCCATGCCCGCGACCTGGCCCGGGCCGCCGCCGAGAGCGGCAACACCGAGCTGGTGGTCGCGCTCGGCGGTGACGGCACCGTCAATGAGGTGGTCAACGGCCTGCTGCACCGGGGCCCCGACCCGGAGGGCCTGCCCCGGCTGGCGGTGGTCCCCGGCGGCTCCACCAATGTCTTCGCCCGGGCGCTGGGCCTGCCCAATGACGTGGTCGAGGCCACCGGCGCCCTGCTGAACGCGCTGCGCGAGGGCAGTGAGCGCACCGTAGGCCTGGGGCACGCGGCCGGCACCCCGGGCTCCCAGGACGAGGGGGTGCCCCCGCGGTGGTTCACCTTCTGCGCGGGCTTCGGCTTTGACGCGGGCGTGGTGGGCCGGGTCGAACAGCAGCGGGAGCGCGGCAAGCGTTCGACGCACTCCCTGTATGTGCGACAGGTCATGCGTCAGTTCCTCGGTGAGCCGGACCGCCGGCATGGCACGATCACCCTCGAACGACCGGGCGAGCCGCCACTCGAGAATCTCGTTATGTCGATAATCTGCAACACCTCGCCCTGGACCTACCTGGGCAACCGGCCGCTCTACGCGCTGCCCCAGGCGTCCTTCGACACCGCCCTTGACGTGCTGGGACTCACCAAGCTGACCACCCTGACCGCCGGCCGCTACGGCCGCCAGCTGCTGGCCTCCAGCCCGGAGCGCGGTCCACAGGGCAAGCACGCGGTGCCGTTGCATGACCTGACGGACTTCACCTTGCATTCGCAGGTTCCAATGCCCTTCCAGATGGACGGTGACCACCTGGGACTGCGGACCAGCGTGACGTTCACAGGCGTTCGCCGAGCACTGCGTGTGATTGTGTGAGTGACACGGGCTAAAGTCCTTCCAGTCGAACGTTTAGCCTGGGTTCCACCCCCTGGAAGTACGGCTGTGACCTAGCCGACACCGAGGAATCAAAAAAAACTTTCCAGAAGGGGTTGTATCCGCCGCCGAGGTTTGCGAGTCTCTTCTTGGCGATCGGGACGGCCGCTCATCTCGGCTCCCTGAATTGCCCGAACCCCCTCTCACTTACCTGGACCGCACCAGTCTTATGACTGGAGGTCGGCCCTTCCCTTGCGGGGGGATTCGTGAAAGCGTTCACATTCACAAGCAACAGCCGCAATTACGAGGAGATGGAGCAGCCATGGACTGGCGTCACAACGCCGTTTGCCGCGAGGAAGACCCCGAGCTGTTCTTCCCCATCGGCAACACCGGTCCTGCGCTGCTGCAGATCGAGGAAGCCAAGGCCGTCTGCCGCCGCTGCCCCGTGATGGAGCAGTGCCTGCAGTGGGCGCTCGAGTCCGGCCAGGACTCCGGCGTCTGGGGTGGCCTCAGCGAGGACGAGCGCCGTGCCATGAAGCGCCGCGCCGCTCGCAACCGGGCGCGCAACGCGACCGCCTGACGCCACCTGTCTGACGACTGCCCTCGCCCCCCGAGCACGCAGCGCGCAGTAACCCCCCGTGCTGAGCACGCGTAAAGCTTTGAGCCCCCGGACCTCCGGTCCGGGGGCTCAGTGCTTTTACGGGTGATGCCCCCTATGGCTTCCCCGCCCGGACCGGAATGTCGAGAACCACCCGCGTCCCCCGCTCCGACGCCGGCCGCATATCGAATGTGCCCCCCAACTCGCCCTCGACCAGCGTCCGCACAATCTGCAGCCCCAGATTTCCCGCCCGCTGCGGATCAAAGCCCTCCGGCAATCCACGGCCGTCGTCCTGGACGGAGATCAACAGCCGGGCATCCGCCCGGGAACCGCCCCGCACCGCGGTGACCTCGACCGTCCCCTGCTCCCCCGCGCCGAAGCCATGCTCCAGCGCGTTCTGCAGCAGCTCGGTCAGCACCATCGACAGCGGAGTGGCGACCTCGGCGTCCAGCACCCCGAAGCGACCCGTCCGCCGCGTGGTCACCCGCCCCGGGGAGATCTCGGAAACCATGGCCAGGACCCGGTCGGCGATCTCGTCGAACTCCACCCGCTCGTCAAGGTTCTGCGACAAGGTCTCATGGACGATCGCAATGGAACCGACCCTGCGCACCGCCTCCTCCAGCGCCTCCCGGCCCTCCGGCGAGGAGATCCGGCGCGCCTGCAGGCGCAGCAGCGCGGCCACGGTCTGCAGATTGTTCTTCACCCGGTGGTGGATCTCCCGGATGGTGGCGTCCTTGGTGATCAACTCCCGCTCGCGTCGCCGCAGTTCGGTGACATCCCGCAGCAGGACCAGCGAACCGATGTGGTTTCCCTTGGGTTTGAGGGGAATCGCCCGCAGTTGGATGACGCCGCCATTGGCTTCGACCTCGAACTCCCGGGGCGCCCAGCCGCTGGCCAGCTTGGCCAGGCTCTCGTCCACCGGAGCCCGGGAGGGCGCCAACTGAGCGGTGGTCTCGCCCAGATGATGCCCCACGAGGTCGGCGGCGAGCCCCAGCCGGTGATAGGCGGAGAGCGCGTTGGGGCTGGCGTACTGGACGATGCCGTCCGCGTCCAGCCGGATCAGCCCGTCACCGGCCCGTGGTGAGGCGTCCATGTCGACTTGTTGCCCCGGGAACGGAAAGGACCCGGCGGCGATCATCTGGGCGAGGTCGGAGGCGCTCTGCAGATAGGTGAGCTCCAGCCGGCTGGGGGTGCGCACGGTCAGCAGGTTGGTGTTGCGGGCGATCACTCCCAGCACCCGGCCCTCCCGGCGGACCGGGATGGACTCCACCCGCACCGGCACCTCCTCGCGCCACTCCGGATCGCCCTCGCGCACGATCCGGCCCTCGTCCAGGGCGGCGTCCAGCATCGGGCGGCGCCCGCGCGGCACCAGATGGCCGACCATGTCGTTCTGGTAGGAGGTCGGTCCGGTGTTGGGCCGCATCTGGGCGACCGAGACATAGCGGGTGCCGTCCAGGGTGGGGATCCACAGCACCAGGTCGGCGAAGGACAGGTCGGAGAGCAGCTGCCACTCCGAGACCAGCAGATGGAGCCATTCGAGGTCGGAGTCGTCGAGCGCGGTGTGCTGGTGTACGAGATCGTTCATGGAGGGCACGCCTGCGAGCCTAGTTCCTCTCCCCCGGCCGCGCGGACCGGCCATGCGGGCCTGGGCCGTCCCACCGCCCGGGCCGTCCGGCCGCCTCGACCGTCCCGCCGGCTCGGCCGTCCCGCCGCCTCGGCCGCCACGGAGAAGAGGCCGTCCCGGGCATGGACAGCGGAGAATGGTCTAGTCCACAATGTGCGCACGGCGTCCGCCCTCCCCGCACAGGAAGGCGGAGCGAGGCCCGGCGCTCTCTGTCCTGACCGCGCCATGGCCTCCGGTCGGCCGCTCCGGCCCCGGGGCCCGCACACCCCGCCCGGCGGACCGGCCGATATCGCTCCGGGCTGCGGTGCCGGCCGGGTCGAGGGTCCCGGTCAGGCGCCGCGGCCCTGAGTCGCCCCGGTGGCGGCGGGCCGCCCGGGCCAGACCCGCAGCGCCAACTCCGCGACCGATTCCAGCTCTTGGCGGCCGGCCCCGTCGCGGGCCTGCTGGGACATGCCCTGGATGGTGGCCGCGGTGAACCGGGCGAGCGCCTGGGCGTCCACCTCCGCGGGCAGTTCCCCGGCCGCCATGTCCGCCTCGATCGCCCGCCGCACGGCCTGGACATTGGCCTCGCGCCGGGCGCGCAGCTCCGCCACCACATCGGCGGAGTCCGAAGTGGCGTTGACGGCGGCCGAGATGACCAGGCAGCCATGCGGCCGGCCGGGCTCGGTGTACTCCACGGCGGCCTCGCGCAGCATCCGCTCGACCCCCCGGCGGGCGGTGGGCTCCTCGCTCAGGGCCCGGCCCATAAAGGCGCCGTAGGTGTGGCCGTACTCCTCGACGACCTCGGCGAACAGGGACCTCTTGTCACCGAAGGCGGCATAGAGGCTGGGTGCTCCGATGCCCATGGCACGGGTGAGGTCGGCTATCGAGGTGGCTTCGTAGCCATGCTCCCAGAAGGCCCGGATGGCCTGCTCCAGGGCGGTCTCCCGGTCGAAGGAGCGAGGGCGTCCACGCTGTTTGGCAGTCATGGGGGAATTCTATAGCGCTCACTCAAGAAACCCTGCTACGGTACTTCTGTAACGACCGCTAGAGAAAGAAGGGGGGCGGCTTCCATGGGCACGCTCACGGGCAGGACGGCGCTGGTGACGGGCGGCAGCCGGGGCATCGGGCGGGGAATCGCCGAGCGGCTGGCGCGCGAGGGCGCGCGGGTCGCGGTGCACTACGGGCGGGATGAGGCGAGCGCCAAGGAGACGGTCGCCGCCATTGAGCGGGCGGGTGGCCAGGCCTTCGCGATCCAGGCCCTGTTGGGGGTGGCGGGTGACGCCGAGGCGCTGTGGGCGGCCTTCGACGCCCATGCCGAGGGGGTGGACATCCTGGTCAACAACGCCGGGACCGGCGGTGCCCGCAAGCACATCGGCGACACCGCGCCGGAGGAGTTCGACGAGGTCTTCGCGCTGAACGCCAAGGCCCCTTTCTTTATCACCAAGTTGGGCCTGGAGCGGATGCGGGAGGGGGGCAGGATCATCAATATCTCGACCGGTCTCAGCCGGCGGCCGATGATGCCGGAGCTGATCTCCTACGCCATGTCCAAGGGTGCGCTGGATGTGTTCACCGCGACTCTGGCCAAGGAGGTGGGCGCGCGCGGCATCACGGTCAACGCGGTGGCTCCGGGCGTGGTGGACACCGATATGAATGCCGGCTGGCTGCGCGGTGAGGCCAACAAGGCCACCTGGGCGGCGATCGCGGCGGCATCCCCGCTGGGGAAGGTGGCCGGGGTCGCCGAAATCGCCGATACCGTGGCCTTCCTGGCCTCATCCGATGGCCGCTTTGTCACCGGGCAGTGGATAGACGCCACCGGTGGCGCGCTGCTCTAGCCGGTCTCATTCGGTCTCAGCCGGTCTCCGTCACCTTGGCCAACGCCCTTGGTGCGTCCGGGTCCTGGCCCCGAGCCAGGGCGACCTCATGGGCCAGCCGCCGGAGAGGAGCCGCAGGGCAGGCCCAGCCGGATTTCCAGGGGGCACTTGGCATACAGGGCGGCATGGCCGGAGCTGCCCCGGGCGGTGAGCAGAACGAAGCGGGGCTCCTGGGCGGCGATCAGGCCAGCGGTGCGGCGGATGGCGGGGGGCGCCCTCCTCCAGGACGCGCCGCAGTACCGCGGGCTGCTCGGCCATCTCGCCGGACATGGTCCCTGCTCGAAGGCGGACATGCGGCCTCCATGGGGTTCCGGGCGGCGCCTGCCCGGCCGCGCCGGTTTCTCCAGTCGACCATGGGAAGCGGGGCCCCCGCCATCCGGGGTCCGGGATGGCCGCCTCTGTTAGATTGGTCTATACCACCCTCGAAGACCTCACCTTCAAGATCGGCAGGCCCCAGCGTGGAAGTTGTCATCGTCCCGGACGCCAAGGCAGGTGGCGAGCTCATCGCGGAGGCGGTCGCCGCCCTGCTGCGCCGCAAGCCCGACGCTCTGCTCGGGGTGGCCACCGGGTCCACCCCGCTGCCCGTCTACCAGGCACTTCAGACCAAGGTCCAAGCCGGTGCGGTGGATGCCACCCGGGCCCGCATCTGCCAGCTGGACGAATATGTCGGGCTGCCCGCCGACCACCCGGAGTCCTACCGCTCCACGGTGCTGCGCCAGGTCGTCGAGCCGCTGGGCCTGACCGTGGACTCCTTTATGGGCCCCGATGGCACGGCCCAGGACGTCCAGGCCGCCTGCGAGGCCTACGACCGGGCGCTGGCCGAGGCCGGCGGGGTGGACCTCCAGTTGCTGGGCATCGGCACCGACGGGCACATCGGCTTCAACGAGCCCTGTTCCTCGCTGGCCTCGCGTACCCGGATCAAGACCCTCACCGAGCAGACCCGGGTGGACAACGCCCGTTTCTTCGATGGCGACATCAACCAGGTGCCGCACCATGTGATCACCCAGGGCATCGGCACCATCCTGGAGGCCCGGCACCTGGTCCTGCTGGCCACCGGCGCGGGCAAGGCGGACGCCGTGGCGGCATCCGTGGAGGGTCCGGTCTCGGCCCTGGTGCCCGCCTCCGCGCTGCAACTGCACCCGCATGCCACGGTGGTGGTCGACGAGGCCGCCGCTGCCAAGCTGAAGCTCGCCGACTACTTCCGCGCCACCTATGCCGCGAAGCCGGCCTGGCAGGGTCTGTAGCCCGTTCCCGGGTGCTTTGCGGCTCCGCCGCGTGGGCGTGACCAGCCACGGACGGCCCGCACTTGGAACGCAGCGGGGGCACCCGACCCGGCGGGGTGTCCCCAACCCGGCGACGGCGGCCGGCCGTTCAGAATGGCTGACCGCCCACGATGGCCTCAGCGGCAGCGATGCCGCAGACCCGGGCCGCGCCATGGGTGGCGATATGCAGGGAGCCGGTGGGCGGGGCCTGGTTGAGGCCCATTTCGACCACCACCGTGTCCGGGCGGGCGGCCAGGAGCTGGGCCAGGCCGTCGGCCATCCAGTCATGGCGGTGAGCGTCGCGCACCACGGCGACGATCCGCCGCTCCCCCGCCGCGGCCAGTACCCGGGCCGCGTCGGCCGAGTCCGGGCCATGGGTGCCGGTCTCGGTTCCCGGCAGCAGGCGGGCCAGTTCGGCGCCCACGCCCCAGGGGGTCTCGTCACCGACCGCGATATTGGCGACCGGGGTGAAGGCCGCGACATAGGCGGGTCCGGTCAGCGGCTCATGAGCCGCCGTGGCCGTGATCCGCAGGGCCCGCCGGGCCGCGGTGAGTCCCACCTCGGGGGCGGGCGCCGTCCCCGCCGCGGCGCCCGCCTCCAAGGTCCAGCGGGCCAGCGCCCGTACCCGGGCCGCCGCGTCGGCCAGCCGCTCCTCCGCCAACTCACCCTGGCGCACGGCCCGTACCAGGGCGTCCCGCAGCCGCAGCACGGTGCCCTCGTCGCACAGTCCGCCCCCGACGCAGATGGCGTCCGCGCCGGCCGCGATGGCCAGCACGGTGCCGCGTTCGATGCCATAGCCGTCGGCGATGGCCTTCATCTCGATGCCATCGGTGACGATCAGGCCGTCGAAGCCCAGTCCGCCCTGCTCGACCGGGGCCCGCAGCAGTCCGTGCAGCACCGCCGGGCTGAGCGTGCCGGGCAGCTCCGGGTCGAGGGCCGGTGTCAGCACATGGGCGCTCATCACCGCCTTCACCCCGGCCGCCACGGCGGCCCGGAACGGCACCAACTCCCGTTCCCGCAGCGTCTCCAGGTCCGCCTGCACACGCGGCATGTCATGGTGCGAGTCCACCGCGGTGTCCCCATGTCCGGGGAAGTGCTTGACGCAGGCGGCGACCCCGGACGCCTGCATCCCCCGGACATAGGCCGCGGTGTGCCGGGCCACCAGCCGGGGGTCGTCGCCGAAGGAGCGCACGCCGATCACCGGGTTGTCCGGGTCGGAGTTGACGTCCGCGGAGGGCGCCCAGTTGAAGGTGACCCCGCACCCGGCCAGCCGCCGCCCCAGTTCGGCGGCGACGTCCTGGGTCAGCCCGGTGTCGTCGACCGTGCCGAGGGCCAGGTTGCCGGGGAAGGAGGAGCCGGTGCGCACTTCCAGCCGGGTGACATCCCCGCTCTCCTCGTCGATCGCCACCAGCACATCCTCCCGCTCGGCCCGCAACCGTGCGGTGAGCTCGGCGAGTTGGCCGGCCGAGACGATATTGCGGCCGAACACCCCGACCGCCCCCAGCCCCTCCCCCAGCCGGCGCAGCAGCCAGTCGGGGGCAGTGGTGCCGGCGAATCCCGGCTGGAGGACGGTCAGTGCGTCACGGGTGAGCTGGGTGTCCATGGAGTGCGTACTAGCCCTTCACTGCGCCGGAGGTGAGGCCGCCGACTGCCTTGCGCTGGAGGATGATGAACAGGACGAGGACCGGGATGGCGAACAGCGAGGACGCGGCCATGGTGGCCCCCCAGTCGTCGCCGAATGCCGTGCGGAACCCGGTGATCCAGACCGGCAGTGTCTGGGCGCCCGGGTCCTTGTTGAGGATCAGTACATAGGGGTACTCGTTCCAGGTGGTGATGAAGCCGAAGAGCGAGGTGGCCATCACCCCGGGCGCCAGCAGCGGGAAGATCACCCGGCGGAACGCCTGTGCCCGGGTGCAGCCGTCGACCATGGCCGACTCCTCCAACTCCCTGGGCACCGCGGCCACATACCCCCGCAGCGTCAGCACACTGAACGGCAGCACCATCACGGTGTAGACGGCGATCAGCGGGGTCAGGCTGTTGAGCATGTCCGCATCGCGCACGATCATGTAGTAGGCCAGCGCCATGACCTCCCAGGGCGCCATCTGCGCCATCATCATCACCAGGATGAAGCTCTTGCGCCCCTTGAACCGCATCCGGGCGATGGCGAAGGAGGCCAGCAGGGCGATCACCAGGGACAGCGCCACCGCGGTGAGGGTGACGATGAAGGAGTTGCCGACGAAGGTCCAGAACCCGTCCGCGTGCACCGCCCGTGTGAAGTGCTCCAGGGTGGGGCTGGTGGGGAACCAGACGGGCGTCTCGCTGACCACGTCCTGGTTGGCCTTGAAGGCGGTGGCGAACATCCAGTAGACGGGGAAGGCGAAGCCCAGGAAGAGCACCACCGCCGTCACCCCCGGCCAGACGCGGCCCAGAGTCGAGCGCCTCACAGTTCGTCCTCCTCCTGCTTGAGCACCAGACGCAGGTAGTACGCGGTCATGGCCAGCAGCATCACAATGGTCAGGATGGAGATGGCCGCGCCGGCGCCGAAGTGCTGGCTGCCCATGCCCTCCTGGAAGGCATAGACCGGCAGGGTCTCGGTCAGCCGGTCCGGCCCGCCCTCGTTGATCGCGAACACCTGGGTGAACGCCTTGAAGATCCAGATGACTTCGAGGAAGGTGGTGGCCAGGAAGAACGGCTTGAGGAACGGGAAGGTCACCGAGGTGAACCGCCGCCAGGCGGTGGCCCCGTCCAACGCGGCCGCCTCATAGAGCTCATGGGGAATGGTGGTGGTGGCCGCATAGAGGTTGACGGCCACAAAGGGCACCGACTGCCAGACGATCAGCACGGTGATCACAAAGAAGGTGGACAGCTGCCCGCTGGTCCAGCTGTAGCCGTGCATCGAGTGCCGGCCCAGCTTGTCCAGGACATAGTTGACCACGCCGAAGCGCTGGTCGAAGAGCCACTGGAAGACGGTGGTCGCGGCCACCGTGGGCATCGCCCAGGCCAGCACCAGCCCCGCCGAGAGCAGCAGCCGCAGCTTGGTGCCCAGCCGGGCCAGCAGCAGTCCTATGCCGCAGCCCAGCAGCATGATCAGCACTACATTGACCGCGGTGAACACCAGCGAGCGGGCGACCACATGCCAGAACTCCGAACTGCCCAGCTGCTCCCGGTAGTTGTCGACCCCGGTCCACTCGGTGACATGCCGGATGAGCTGCCGCGGGTTGAGCGTCTGGAAGGACATCAGGCCGTTCTGCACCAGTGTCCAGCCCAGCACCAGCACGATAAGGGCGGCGGCGGGGAGGATCAGCAGATATGGAACGCCCATGCCCGGCCATCGGGGAGCGGCCTTGGGCGGCGGTGGGCCATCCTCGCCGGTCGTGGCGGCGGGCCGGACGGCCGCCTGGTCGGTCTGCGCTGACATCGTCGTCCGCCTTCTCCCCTGTCGAACGGTGCTGCGTGGTGCATGGCCGGGCCGGGGACCCCTGTCCGGTCCCCGGCCCGGAGCCTTCTTCAGCTCACGGCTTCTGGCTGAGCCGCTTGTTGATCTCGCCCTCGACCTGCTTGGCGGCCTCGTCGGGCGACTTGCCGTTGAGCACGGCGGTCAGATAGGTCTTGATGGGGTTGGGGGCGTTCTCCACCGCGGCCCATTCGGGGATCAGCGGGGTGGTGCCGCCGCCCTGGGCGGCCGGAGCGCCCGCCGAACCGGCGGAGTTGGCCTGCACCTGGGACAGCAGTGCGGACTTGTTGGGGATGAGGCCGGCCTCATGGGCCAGCGCGCCCTCGTTCTTGTCGGACAGCGCGATCTTCAGGAACTCCTTGGCCAGTCCCTGCTTCTTGCTGCCCTCGGCGATGGCCAGGTTGGAGCCGCCCAGGAAGACGCCCTCGGGCTTGCCGGCACTCTCCCCCGGGATGGCGAAGTAGCCCAGGTCCTTCTCGATGGCCGGGTTGGCCTTGATGGCGGTCTGCGCCTCCCAGCCCATGCCGATAAAGGCGCCGGTCTTGCCCTTGGCGAAGACATCGGCCTGCTGCGGGGTGGCCTCGTCCTTGTCCTTGGGGGCCTTGCTGAACGCCTGGTACTGCTTGTAGACGTCCATGGCCTTGGCGACCTTGGGGTCGGCGAGGTTGGAGACCCACTTGTTGCCGTCCTTCTTCACCAGGTCGGCACCGGTGCCGATGGTCAGCCCGTCGAAGAAGTACCAGTTCTGGCCGGGGAGATAGAGCGGCTCCACGCCGTCCTGCTTCCCAATGGTCTCCAGGTCCTTGAAGAACTCGGCGCGGGTCTTGGGCACATCCTTGATGCCGGCGTCGGCCCAGATCTTCTTGTTGTAGAGGACCACACGGTTGGCGGCCCACCATGGGGCGGCGTACTGCTTGCCTTCGAACACCGTGGATTTATTGAGGGATTCGGTCCAGTCCTGGCCGATTTCCTTCTTCAGGTCACCGAGCTCGGCCAGGCCGCCGGTCTGGGCATAGGACGGGGTCTGGGTGTTGCCGACCTCGAAGACATCCGGCGGGTTGGACTCGGAGAGCGCCGTGGTGAGCTTCTGCTGGATCCCGTCCCACTTCTGGACCTGGATATTGAGCTTTGCGCCGGTCTTCTGCTCGAACTCGGCCTGGACGGACTTGGTCCAGCCCGCCGGGTTGGAGCCGTCCATAAACCAGACGGTCAGCGTCTTGCCCTTGCCGGAACCGGAATCGGAGTCCTTGTCGTCGCTGCCACTGGACCCACAGGCAGCAATACTCACCAACATGGCCACGACACCCGTCGCCGCTATGAGCCCACGCTTCACGGTCAGCACTCTCCTCAGAGACCGAAAGTGGTCTTTAATGGTTTAGACCAGTGCCCGCAGCTTGGCCTAGACCTTTTGGGGTGTCAAGGGTGTATAAGAGTCGCTGTCGGCTCCGTTACCGGACCGACACCTCGAGGCCGACCTGGGCGTCCCCGGTCCCCTCGGGCTCTGCCCGTGCCACCATGTGACCGCGATAAACGGAGGATGCCGGTGACGGCAGCAGCATCGGAGTCGGGAAGGCACCCCATGGCGAGCGAGGACGGTACGGACGGAAACGGCGGCCCGGGCGGCGGGACGCGGACCGCGCGCGTTCCCAAGTACTACCGCCTCAAACGCCACTTGCTGGGAATGACCGAAACCCTCCCGCCCGGCACCCCGGTGCCGCCGGAGCGCACCCTCGCCGCCGAGTTCGACACCTCCCGCACCACGGTGCGCCAGGCCCTTCAGGAACTGGTCGTCGAGGGCCGCCTGGAACGGATCCAGGGCAAGGGGACCTTTGTCGCCAAGCCCAAGGTCTCCCAGGCCCTGCAACTGACCTCCTACACGGAGGACATGCGGGCCCAGGGCCTGGAACCCACCTCCCAGCTGCTGGACATCGGCTATGTCAGCGCCGATGACCGGCTGGCCGGCCTGCTGGACATCGCCCCCGGCGGCAGGGTGCTGCGCATCGAACGGCTCCGGCTGGCCAGCGGCGAGCCGATGGCCATCGAGACCACCCATCTGTCCGCCAAGCGCTTCCCCGCGCTGCGCCGCAACCTGGTCAAGTACACCTCGCTCTACACCGCGCTGGCCGAGGTCTACGACGTACGGCTGGCGGAGGCCGAGGAGACCATCGAGACCTCACTGGCCACCCCGCGCGAGGCGAGCCTGCTGGGCACGGACACCGGGCTGCCCATGCTGATGCTCTCCCGGCACTCGCTGGACGCCCAGGGCATGCCGGTGGAATGGGTCAGGTCGGTCTACCGGGGCGACCGTTACAAGTTCGTCGCCCGGCTGCGGCGGCCCGAGGAGTAAGCGGCTCCGGCCCCACGCGGTTCCCCGCGCCCCCAGGGGCGCGGTCGTGGGCCTTCCGGACGCTCAGCGTCCGCCGCCCACCGTCCTGCGGAAACACACCAGATCCCGGCCGGGACCGTCGTAATCGGTTTGCACCCACACCCCGTTGACCTCCCGGTCCCCCGGCTCCACCGCGAAGCCCATCGCCCGGTGGAAGGCCACCGAACCGGTGTTGCGGGGTGAGGTGACCGCCCGTACCTCCCGCCGGCCGGCCGCCGCGGCCCGTTCGAAGAAGGCGGTGTACAGGGCCCGTCCCACCCCCTGGCCGCGCAGCCCCGGGTCCACTCCCACAAAGTGGATATACGCCCGCTCCGCGTCGTCCGCCGAGTAGAGGCCGACCAGGAACGCCCTGATCTCCCCGTCCCGCTCCAGCACCAGGCTGGTGCCGGAGAAGAACTGCAGGAACAGCCGGGGCAGCAACAGCGAGAGCTCCCGGGCCTGTTCGGGGGTGTACGAGCCCGGCCACCACTGCCGCACCCCGGCCACGATCGGGCCGTGGTCCGCCTCCCTGGCCTGCCGCAGTCCCGGCAGCACCGTCTCCATCGATCGCCCCTCCCTCTGGCCACCGCCTCCGGCGGCACCCCGAATGCCGTCGTCAGGCGCTCACGGCCGAGGTCGGTCAGCCATACCACCCGGCGATACCTGCCGCGCCGCAGCCAGTTGAGGGCAAACATACGCTCCGCCAGGGCGCCGCCCAACGGGCCGGCCTGCTGCGCGCCGTCTGCCTGGGCGCGCCGGCCTCCGCCCTGGCGGGCCGGGTCACCGCCCGCACCGGCCCGCGCCCGCCCATGGTGGCCGGACTCCTCATCGGCGCCCTGTCCGCGGACCGCCTCCTGCCCGCTCAGCCCGCAAGCAGCGCGGGCAGCTTCCGCATGTCCTCGAAGACCACCGTTCCAGGCCCTTCCAACAGCCCCGAGGGCGTCAACTCGCCTCCCTCGTAACCAAATACCCGCATTCCCGCCGTCCTGGCCGCCTGGACGCCATAGCGGCTGTCCTCCACCACGGCACAGCGGGCCGGTTCCACGCCCATGGTCCGTGCGGCATGCAGAAAGAGATCGGGCGCGGGTTTGCCCCGCGCCACGTCCTCCGCGCTGAATATTCGCCCCTCGAACTGCTGAAGAAGTCCCGTGGTGCGCAGATTCCTCCGTACCGTCGCATGCCCGGCATTGGAGGCCACACAGAACGGGACACGGACCCCCGCCAGCACCTCGGCTATCCCGTCCACCGCCGTCAACTCCGCGTCGAATGCCTCCTCGTAGAGGTACTGGTACGGCTTCCACCAGCCATCCGCCAACGGCCGCCCGAGCCGCTCCTCGACGGCGGCACGCATGACTTCGCCGGAACTCCCGACGAATCGCTCGATGATTTCCGCCTCGGTGAAGTCACAGCCGAGGTCGGCCAGCATGATGGCGTCCACGCGGACGGATATGCGTTCACTGTCGACCAGTACACCGTCGCAGTCGAAGATGACGAGGCCTATGGGGTCGTTCGGGGTCATGTCCGGCAGCTTATGTGCAGGGCACACCGTCCCTGATGAGCTTGCGTACGTGATGCGGATCGCAGAGCCCGTTCTCGCCTTCCGGGGCGGCCAACAGCCAGTAGGCACCCGGTGGTTCCCTGCGATGTGGCGGCGGAACCGCCAGATCAGGAGGACGCCGGGAAGGCCAGCACGGGCCCGCTGGGCGCCTTGCTGTCACGGACGGGGGCCGCTTGCCGGGCGTACGCTGCGGGTACCAGAGCCCTACCTGTCAAAGGGAGCGTGCACCATGACTGATCTGCCCGCAGAGCTGACGGCTGGTGAGCGTGTCCGCATCCTTAGGGAACGCCGGGGGATGACGCGCGCCGTGCTCGCTGATCTGGTCGGTAGGTCGTCTGACTGGCTGAAAAAAATCGAGAACGGCGAGCGAGAGCTGAGGTCGATCACGCACCTTGTGCGGCTGGCTCATGCACTGCACATCTCCGATGTGGCCGTACTGACCGGGAATGAGCTGGTCATCCCGGCGGATGCCGTCGGCAAGTTGTCTCACGCTTGCGTTACACCGATCAGGGCGGCTCTGCACGGTGTCTCGTTCGTCGGCACGCCGACCGTGGGCACGTGCTCCCCTGAAGCGCTCAAAGGCCGTGTGGAGGGCGCGTGGCGGCTCTGGCACCGCAGCAGGCACCAGCGGACGGAGGTCGGGGCGCTGCTGCCTGACCTGATCCGGGACGCACACGCCTGCGTGAAAGCTCACCAGGGGGACGACCGGCGGGTCGCTCACGCTGCTACAGCCGACCTGTACCGCCTCGTTCAGCGGCTGCTTGCCCACATCTGCGAGCCTGAGCTGTACTGGCTCGCGCTGGACCGTGGACGGGCGCACAGCGAGGAGTCCGACAACCCCGTCTCTCTCGCCCTGGCGGCGTGGTCCACGGCCATTGGGCAGCGCGCGGCAGGGTTCGGGGAAGAGGCCGTTCAGACCGATGAAGCCGGTATGGCGCTGCTGCGGGATCTGCTGGAACAGGGCGATCTTGAAGTCCTGGGCGTCTATGGGGCGTTGAACCTGCAAGCCGCTATCTCGTGCGGACTCGACGGCCGTTCTGGCGACGCTGAGCGGTATCTGGCGGAAGCCGACCGTACGGCATCCCGTCTGCCCGCCGGCTACACGCACACCCCGTCAGCGTTCGACGCGTCCAACGTCGCGATTCACGGCGTGAGCGTCGGCGTGGGGCTGCTGACGCCGGGCGAGGCCCTGCGGCGCGCTGAGGCAATCACACCGGAAGCCGTCGGTTCCCTGGAACGGCGCTCCCGTCTGCTGCTCGACATTGCGGCCGGTCACCACCAGAAGCACGAGACAGCGGCAGGGGTGCACTACCTGTCAACGGCCCACAAGGTCAGCCCGGAAGGAGTGCGCTATGTGCCGTTCGCACGGTCTCTCGCCCGGGACCTGGCCAAGGCTGCGTCCGGCCCGCTGAAGGCCGATGCTGTCGGGCTTGCTGAGGCTGTGGGAGTGGCCGCTGCCTAACCCTTTCGAGTAGGGGGACAGTTTGGGTCCGTCGCCAACCGTGCTTCGTCTTAACGTCCTTCGCGACCTACGCGAGGGGATGACGAGACGATGGCGAGACAGCCTGACGGCGACGTGAAAATGACGCTGCGGGTGTCCCAGGACGGTGGGCGCACCTGGGGGCCGACGACGTATGTACCGCACGGCAAGGAGGTGCCCGTGCGGGGAGGCTTCGCGCCCTGCACTTGCCGCCGATGCAGGGGGCGCCACGAGCCGGACCAGTCATCCGCTGCCCTGTCCGGGGGTTCGGGTGCCCACTGAGACGAAGCGCTGCACCGAGTGCGCACGGCTCAAGGCTGCGCGTGCGGCTGCCGCTGAGCGGGGCGACCGGAGCAAGGTGAGTGACTACATCGTCCTGATGGGCAGGCACCTGCGGGAGGCCCACGGCTGACACGCCCGGCCAACTCCTCGCCGCACTAAGGTGCGTTGTCGGGCCCGCACCATGCTGGATGCCGCGCGGATGGCTGCTGCGCTGCGGAACGACACAGCGATGAGCAACAAGCTCACGCAGTCCCTTGCGCACATGGGTTCCCCCGCCCATCTCAGCGGAGCCACAGGCCCGCCCGCCCGGCTGCCCTCGTGGCCGTCGATGGCCCGGGCGGGTCGCACAACCGCTCAGCGCCCCGGAGACGGGGTTCCACGCACCATCCCGACCCGTTACAACCGAAGGAGGCCCGACGTGGGCACCGACAACGTGAATGGCTACGACGTGGCAGGCGAGGAGATCATCACTCCGGCCGAGCCTGACGACTCCGACCAGAACGGGGAAGGGGATGGCAACTAGCGGCACATCCGGCGACGGCAGCGCCCGCGCGACAGCCCGACGATTTTTGAAACGGGACCTCCCGGAGAACTCCGAGCTGTCGTGGCTGTGCCAGGTCCACAAGGACCCGGAAGCCATGCAACTGGTGCTGCGCACTGGGTACGTGTGCCAGCACTGCATGCGTGATCGCAGCCGCAGCTAGCACGACACGGCCTTGGTCAGCGTTCTCCTGAGCGCTGGCCGGGGCCTCTCCTCGCTGGAAATCGGTGGTCACCCAGTGGAAGCTACCCGAGCCGAGAACGTCTCATGAGGGATGGCGTAGTGCCAGGCGGCATCGCGCACTTGGCAGTACCGCAGGACCTGGACCGGCTCGGTGATCAGCGCCGAAGGCGCCGGCGCGGCGGACCAGACGGGCTCGACCTGCCCCCTGGGCACCCATCCGCTGTTCCGGACCCCCGGGGCCCTGCTGCCTGGCTACGCTGATCATCAGGGCCCCGCCGTCGGCGACTTCCCGGCGGCCGAGCATGTGCACGCCACCGCCCTCAAGCTGCCGGTGTGGCACGGCCAGGAGGACGTCCGCCTCGCCGACGCCTACACCGCGGCCATCGCCAAAGTCGCCTCCCACGCGAAGGACCTTCTGTGAGTACGTCTCCCCTCGACACCGCTCTGCTCGACGACCTCGCTCGCACCGCCGAACGTGACGGCATCACCAAGACCGTCGTCGGCGCCGTCATCGCCGACCACGACGGCAAGGTCCTGCTGCTGCACCGCCCGGCCCACGACTACCTCGGCGGACTGTGGGAACTGCCCTCCGGCGGCGTCGACGCCGGCGAGAACCTCATCGCGGCCCTGCACCGGGAGGTCGTCGAGGAGACCGGACTGACGGTCACGGCCGTCGGCGCCTACCTCGGCCACTTCGACTACCGCTCCGGCAGCGGACGCGCCACCCGCCAGTTCAACTTCGCCGCCACCACCACCGGCGAGACGGTGACGCTCACCGAGCACGACACGCACCTGTGGGCGGACCGCATCCAGCAGAACCGGGTCTCCAGCGCCGTCCAGGCCGTCCTCGACACCTGGCGCGACCAGGCCGTTTGACGGGCCTCTGAGCCCAAGGCGGGCCTCCCCGGAGGGCGGCCGAGGCCCGTCGCTGTACGCGGCCGGCGACGAGGCAACTTCGAGACAGACCCTCCGAGTCGAGAAGGGCGGAACCGCCGCACCAACGCCCGTCACCCACAGGGGTGTTGCTCAAGCATGCGGACCACTTCCCGCCCACCGACGGGTTACGTTCCCCGAAACGAAGCGACCCCTGGCACCGGATAACAGCCAGGCCAGGGGTCTACACGCACCATGAGTCAGGAGCTCTCAGCGCATGCTCAAGCATGTTATCGCCCCCGCCCGCTTCTTCACCCAGGTTCCGAACGATCTCATCCGTCACCCTCGCCTGGGCTCGGACGCCGTCCGGCTGCTGCTGTGGGTGCTGTCGCTACCGGATCCGTCCGGGCTGTCGCTGTCGACCGCTGCCACGCGGGCCGGGATTCGAAACGGTGGATTCCAGCGCGCCAAGCGGGAGTTGGCGGCGGAGGGCTACGTCCATGAGTGGCGCCGTCAGGGCACGGGCGGGCGGTGGACCACCGCTCAGCTGGTGTCGGGGGTGCCGCTGGGCGCCGAGGAGGCGGTGGCGATCCGGGACGGGTTCGCGCCGAGTGCCGAGAAGCCGGCCACCGGTGGACCGGCATCCCGGCCGGTCGGTGGCTCCCCTACAAACACTGGGGAGAAGACTGACCACCCGCCCTCCCAGCCCTCCCGCGCGGCCAAGCCCCAACCGGCCCCGGAACCACATCCATTGGCCGAGCGAGGCGCGCTCGTCCTGGCGGCGCTCTCGCACCAGGACCGGCGGCTGCGGCTGACCGGGCGGGAGGTGGCCCGGCTGGCGCCGCTGGCCGGTGAGTGGCTGTTGCGCGGGGTCTCGGTGACCGAACTGCGCGAGACGCTCACCGCCGGGCTGCCGGAGCGGGTGCACTGTGCGGCGGCGCTGCTGCGGGACCGGCTTGGCCGGAAGATGCCGGAGGTGCCGCCGATCATTCGGCAACCTTTCCTGGGCAAAGCCGCGTTGGAGCCGCGCGTCGGGCGTATGCGCGAGTGCCGGGGTGAGCAGCACATCCAGCCTCGGCTCTTTCTCCCGCTGAACGGAGAGGAGTCGTGCGGGGATTGCCGACAAGATCCGGCGCAGCAGCAGGCGGTGGCGGAACGTGCGACGCGTGGGGCGGCAGCGGTGCGTGCGGCGATGAGAGGGTGAGCACGCTCCCAGGTCAACATGACGTTGTCATACCGATATGCGGACGGGGGGTGACGCCCGGAGGCACCCTCCCCTACATTTCCAGCGCATTACGCAAGTGATCGCGCACGGGGACGGAGTAGCCGCATGTCGGAACCACCTGAGGGCAGTCGCAGGCAGGGTGTGCCACTGGAGCTGGTATGGGCAGGGATCTGCCTGGCCATTCCGTTCGGGGCGATGCTCTGGGTCGATTCCTATGCGCGGATCGATCCCAAGCTCATCGGCATTCCGTTCTTCTACTGGTACCAGATGCTCTGGGTGCTGCTGTCGACCGGGCTGACGGTGGCGGCGTACGCACTGGTGAAGCGGCACCAGCGGGCCCGTAGGGATGGTGGGCGGCCATGAAGCACGGAGTGAACGGCGTGGCGCTGGCGGTCTTCTGCTTCTTCTTCGTGGCCGTGACGGTCATGGGGTTCCTGGCCGCCCGCTGGCGGCGGGCGGAGCAGGCCGAGAGTCTGGATGAATGGGGGCTGGGCGGGCGGTCGTTCGGGACCTGGGTGACCTGGTTCCTGCTGGGCGGGGATCTGTACACCGCATATACGTTTGTGGCCGTACCGGCGGCGATCTACGCGGGCGGCGCGGCGGGGTTCTTCGCGGTGCCGTACACCATCCTGTGCTACCCGCTGGTGTTCACCTTCCTGCCCCGGCTGTGGTCGGTGTGCCACCGGCATGGCTATGTGACGTCCTCGGACTTCGTCCGGGGCCGATTCGGCTCCCGGGGGCTGTCGTTGGCGCTGGCGCTGACCGGGCTGCTGGCCACCATGCCGTATATCGCGCTCCAACTGGTGGGCATCCAGGCGGTACTGGATGTGATGGGCGTGGGCGGCGGAGAGCACGCCAACTGGTTCGTCAAGGACCTGCCGTTGCTGATCGCCTTCGGGGTGCTGGCGGCGTACACCTACTCCTCGGGGCTACGGGCGCCCGCGCTGATCGCGTTCGTCAAGGACGCCCTGGTGTATATCGTGATCGCGGTGGCGATCATCTATATCCCCATCCGGCTGGGCGGGTTCGAGCACATCTTCAGCAAGGCGGGGCACGCCTTCGCCACGGTGAACCCGGCCACCGGCAAGCCCCGCGGCTCCCTGGTCACCGCGCCGGACGCACAGTGGGCCTATGCCACGCTGGCGCTGGGATCGGCGATGGCGCTGTTCCTGTACCCGCACTCGGTGACGGCGGTGCTCTCCAGCAAGAGCCGCGAGGTCATCCGGCGCAACACCACCATTCTGCCGCTGTATTCGCTGATGCTGGGCCTGCTGGCGATGCTGGGCTTTATGGCGGTGGCGGACGGGATCAAGGTGAAGAACGGGCAGCTGGCCATTCCGGAGCTGTTCGCCGATATGTTCCCCGACTGGTTCGCCGGAGTGGCCTTCGCGGCGATCGGCATCGGGGCGCTGGTGCCCGCCGCCATCATGTCCATCGCGGCGGCCAACCTGTTCACCCGGAACATCTACAAGGACTTCATCCGGCCGGACGCCTCCCCGGCGCATGAGGCCAAGGTGTCCAAGCTGGCCTCGCTGCTGGTGAAGGTGGGTGCCCTGGTGTTCGTGCTGACCATGGACAAGACGGTGGCCATCAACTTCCAGCTGCTGGGCGGCATCTGGGTGCTGCAGACCGTACCGGCCCTGGTGGGCGGGCTGTTCACCCGCTGGTTCCACCGCTGGGCGCTGCTGGCGGGCTGGGCGGTGGGCATGGGGTACGGCACCTGGCGGGCGTATGAGACCCCGAGTGCCACCCAGGATCACTTCGGCAACACCAACCTCATCCCGTTCATCGGGGAGAAGGGGTATATCGGGCTGACCGCGTTTGCGCTGAACGCGGCGGTGGCGGTGGTGCTGACCTTCGTCCTGCGCGCCCTGCGGGCCCCCGACGGGGTGGACGAGACCTCGGCGGGGGACTACACGGCGGACGCGGGCGACCCGGGTGTCAGCGCCGAGCTGCCGCCCGCCACGGCCGGGGCGCCGGGCGGGCACTGAGCATTCAGGGCGTCAACGGGTCAGCACCAGGCTGACGTTGTGCCCGCCGAAACCGAAGGAGTTGACCAGACCGGCCGACCAGGTCCCGGAGCGGTTCTCGCCGCGGACCAAGTCGAGTTCCGCTCCGGGGTCGGGCCGGTCCAGGTTGCGGATGGCGGGCAGGGTGCCGCTCTCCATGGTCAGCAGGGCGGCGACGGCGGCCACCGCGCCGGAGGCGCCCAGCATATGGCCGGTCATGGACTTGGTCGCGGTGACCGCGGCCCCGCCCACCGCCTGGGCGATGGCCCGGGCCTCGGCCAGGTCGCCGGACTCGGTGGAGGTGGCATGGGCGTGCACATGCTCGATGTCGCCGGAGGTCAAATCGGCGGAGCGCAGGGCGGTTTGGATGGCCAGCACCTGGCCCTCGGTGTCGGAGGCGGTGATGTGCTGGGCGCTGGAGGTGATGCCCGCTCCGGCGAGCGTGCCATAGACCCTGGCTCCCCGGGCCCGGGCGTGCCCGGCCCGTTCCAGCACCAGCATGCCCGCGCCCTCGGCCATCACAAAGCCGCTGCGATCCGCGTCAAAGGGCCGGGAGACCGCCTCGGGGTCGTCATGGCGGGTGGACAGGGCCTTCATCTGCGCGAACGCGGCCAGGGTGAAGGGGTGGAGACAGGCTTCGGCGCCACCGGCGACCACCACATCGGCGCGGCCGGCCCGGATCAGATCCAGGCCCATGGCGATGGCCTCCGCGCCGGAGGCGCAGGCGCTGACCGGGGTCCGGGCGCCGCCCCGGGCGCCCAGGTCCATGCTGACCCAGGCGGCGGGGCCGTTGGGCATCAGCATGGGGACGGTGTGCGGGGACATCCGGCGCGTCCCGGAGCGCTCCATCAGGTCGTCCTGGCCCAGGGTGGTGAGCACCCCGCCGGTGCCGGTGCCGATGACCACGGCCAGCCGCTCGGGCTCCACCTGGGGGCGTCCGGCGTCCTGCCATGCCTCCCGGGAGCTGATCATCGCCACCTGCTCACAGCGGTCCAGCTTGCGGGCCTGCACCCGGTCCAGCAGGCCGGCCGGGTCCACGGGGAGGCCGGCGGCTATCCGTACGGACAGTTCCTCGGCCCAGTCCTCGGTGAGCAGCCGCACCCCGGACTTCCCGGCGAGCATCCCCGACCAGGTGGACGCCGCGTCGGCGCCCAGCGGAGTGATCGCGCCCACGCCGGTCACCAGCACAGCACTGTCGTCGGCCATTGGTCTCCTCCACGCGCTATCAGATACTCACAAGAGCCAATCGCCAGAGGACGAGGGCTCATTGGAGACAATGCCAGTTCGGGGCGGACTCAGTGCTTGGGAAGGCAACCGATTCGGTGGGCGAGAACTGTGGGTAATTCACAAACAGCTTGGCTGGTGGGTGATTTGTCCAGGTTACTCGCCCCGGCCGGCCAGCTGACCGTCCGGTTCCCGCACCGGTGCCGACGGCCGGCGGGCCGCCCGGCGCCGGGCGGCGGGCCACCAATTGGCCTTCCCCACCAGGGACATGACGGCCGGCACCAGCAGGGCGCGCACCAGGGTGCAGTCCAGCAGCACGGCCACCGCCAGCCCGAAGCCGATGAGTTGGAGCATCACCAGGTCACAGGCGGCCAGTGAGGCCATCACCACGGCGAAGACCAGGGCGGCGGAGGTGAACAGCCGCCCGGTGCGCTGCAGCCCGGTGGCCACGGCGAGCCGGGTGGGGGTTCCCCGGCGGTGTTCCTCCAGGATCCGGGAGAGCAGGAAGACCTCGTAGTCCATGGACAGGCCGAAGGCGGTGCAGAACATCACCGCCGGGATGACCACATCGGTGGTGGCGGGGCCGCGCAGCGGTCCGATCAGCACCTCCAGCCGGCCCTGCTGGAAGACGGCGACGATGATGCCGAAGGTGGCGGCCAGGCTGAGCGCGTTCAGCAGGACGGCCTTCACCGGCACCAGCACACTGCGGGTGTAGGCGAACAGCAGCACCAGGGTGGCGGCCACGGTGAGCAGCACCGCCAGCGGCATCGGCCCGGTCAGGGCGTCCTCGGTGTCGGTCAGCCGGGCGCCGGGGCCGCCCACCAGGGCCGTGCCGGGGGCGGGTTCGGCCCGGAGCCGCTCGGTCAGCCGGCGGCCCTCGGGGGACAGCGGGGAGTCGCCGGCCGGCCGGACGCTCAGCCAGGTGCCGGCCGGGCCGGTGAAGGACGCCGCCCAGGGGCCGGCGGGTTCGGTGCGGCGTCCGTCGCGGTAGACGCCGGTGGCGGTGGTCACCTGCCGCACCCCGGGCAGCCGGGAGAGCCGGGCGGCGTAGGCGTGCACCGCGGGTTCCTCCGGGGCGGAGCGCAGCGCCAGGGGGGAGTGGTCCGCTTCCGGTGGCAGGACATGCACATCGGGCAGCACCACGCCGGCCGCGTTGTCCTCGCCGCCGGGGAAGCCGGCGCGCAGCCGCTGGGACGCCCGGGCCACCGGCGAGGAGGCGGGCAGAATGCGGTCGTCGTACATGCCGAACCGCGCCTGGGCGCCCGGCGCGGCCAGCAGGCCGAGCAGCAGCAGGGTGCCCAGGGCGACCAGCACAGGCCGCCGGGTGACCCATAGCGCCAGCCGGTACCAGCGGCCCTCGGCCACCGGCCGGCCGCCGCGGCCCCGCCAGCGGCGGAAGGCGTCGAAGCGGTTGACCTGCCGGCCCAGCAGCACCAGCAGCGGGGGCAGCACCAGGAACGCCCCGGCGGCCGAGCAGAGGGCGACCACCGCGCCGCCCAGCGCCAGGGAGCGGGTGAGCGGCAGCGGGAAGACCGTCAGCGCGCCCAGCGCGGCCGCCACCGTGACGGCGGAGAAGGCCACCGCCCGGCCGGCGGTGCGCATGGCCCGGCCGGCGGCGGCCACCGGCCCGGCTCCGCCGGCGAGTTCCTCGGTGAAGCGGCTGACGATCAGCAGGCAGTAGTCGACGGCGAGGCCGAATCCCAGCGCGGTGGCGATATTAAGGACAAACATGGACACCGTCATCAGCTCGCTGAGCGCCCGCAGCAGCGCGGTGGTGGTGAGCACCGCGAAGGCGCCCACCGCCACCGGCAGCAGGGCGGCCACCAGGCTGCCGAAGACCCAGAGCAGCACCAGCAGCACCAGCGGGGCCACGATCAGCTCGGCGATCATGGCGCCCCGGGTGCTGAGCCGTTCCATCTCCGAGTACAGGGCGGACTCCCCGGCCACCGCGATGCGCAATGCGCCGCCGCCCGGCCCGGTCTCCCGGTCGGTCACCGCCTTGCTCGCCGCGCGCACCGCGCGTTCATCGCCGGTGAAGCGCACCGCCACCACGGCGCTGTGCCCGTCGCGGGCGCGCAACTCGGCCGGGTGCCGCGGCCAGTAGCCGCGCACCCAGGCGATATGCGGGTCGGCGGTGAGCCGGGCGGTCAGTTCGCGGCCGGCCCGCTCGGCCTCCGGGGCGTCCAGGGAACCCTTCGCGGTCGCCAACAACAGCAACTGGGGCTGCCCCGCGTGGAAGCGGTCGGCCAGCAGGGCATCGGCCCGGGTGGACTCGGCGCCGGCGGGCGTCCAGCCCCCGGGCGCCAGTCTTTCTCCGACCCCCCGGCCGCCCAGTCCGGCCGCCAGGGCCACCAGGGCGAGCAGCAGGAGGGCGCGCAGAGCGCGCCGGCGAGTACCGTAGACGGTCTTTGCCAGGGAGAAGCGGAGAGCCATCACATGGGCGTCCTTCGCAGGGTCGGACGGGGCCAGGAATTACTCATTCCGTAGATTAATCACAATGCGTCAAGAAGCGAACACAAGCCTCGATCAGGGCGCGTCGATACCGGCCTCCAGAGTGTCCCCAGCACGGCAATCAGGCCCAGCCCTGGGCGCACTATCACGATCCCGGCACTACATGTGGGGGTGCCTTTGCCGCCCGGCACTAGATGTATGCTCGTCTTCGCTGTCGCCGCAGGGGAATCCGGTGGAAATCCGGAACTGTCCCGCAACGGTGTATGTGTGCTCTTTTGACGCACCACCAGTCCGAGGACCTGCCGACAGCACGCCCATGACCGAGCCGTACGGCTTGGCCTGGGCGTGGAATACGTCCGGGCCTCGCGGGTTGGGCCGAGGGACGCGGTGTGGTGCTGCCCTGACGCGCTCAGGGCTGCCCTGACGCGCCCTTGCCGCTCTCCCGCCCGGCCCCCAGCCGAGCGAGGGAGAGCCCCAGTGACCATCGCGCCCGCAGATCCGGTCTCAGTTTCAGCGGAGGCGTCCGGCGGTCCCGGGACCGCGCTGCTGCGCACCCTGACCGAACTGACCGCCGATCTGCCCGCCACGGACCCCGGCAAGGTCGCCGCGGCCGCCCTGCGCGGCCGGCACCCCGGCTCCGACGAGGCCGAGCTGCGCTCGCTGGCCACCGAGGCCGCCGCCGGCCTGATCGCCGAGGAGCCCGAGTACTCCAAGCTGGCCGCCCGGCTGCTCACCCTGGCCATCCGCGAGGAGGCCGCCGGCCAGGGCGCCGTCTCCTTCACCGCCTCGGTCGCGGTCGGCCACCGCGAGGGCCTGATCGGCGACGAGACGGCCGCGTTCGTCACCGCCCACGCCGGGCGCTTGGACGCCCTGGTGGACGCGGCGCTGGGGGATGGCGCCGACGACCGCTTCGGCTACTTCGGCCTGCGCACCCTGCACAGCCGCTACCTGCTGCGCCACCCGATCACCCGCCAGGTGATCGAGACCCCGCAGCACTTCCTGCTGCGGGTGGCCTGCGGCCTGGCCGAGGACCACTCGGAGCGGGCGCTGGCGGACGTGGCCGAGCTCTACCGGCTCACCAGCACGCTCTCCTACCTGCCCTCCTCCCCCACCCTGTTCAACTCCGGCACCCGGCACCCGCAGATGTCCTCCTGCTACCTGCTGGACTCCCCGCTGGACGAGCTGGACTCCATCTACGAGCGCTACCACCAGGTGGCCCGGCTGTCGAAGCACGCCGGCGGCATCGGCCTGTCCTACTCCCGCATCCGCTCCCGCGGTTCGCTGATCCGGGGCACCAACGGCCACTCCAATGGCATCGTGCCCTTCCTGCGCACCCTGGACGCCTCGGTGGCGGCCGTCAACCAGGGCGGCCGGCGCAAGGGCGCGGCCTGCGTCTACCTGGAGACCTGGCACGCGGACATCGAGGAGTTCCTGGAGCTGCGGGACAACACGGGCGAGGAGGCCCGCCGCACCCACAACCTCAACATCGCGCACTGGATCCCGGACGAGTTCATGCGCCGGGTGGAGGCGGACGCCGACTGGTCGCTGTTCTCCCCGGTGGACACCCCGGACCTGGTCGACCTCTACGGCGATGAGTTCGACGCCGCGTACCGCGCCTACGAGGCCGCGGGCAAGGCCGTCAAGACCATCCCGGCCCGGGTGCTCTACGCCCGGATGATGCGCACCCTGGCGCAGACCGGCAACGGCTGGATGACCTTCAAGGACGCCGCCAACCGCACCGCCAACCAGACGGCGGAGCCGGGCAAGGTCGTCCACTCCTCCAACCTCTGCACCGAGATCCTCGAGGTGACGAACGACGGCGAGACGGCCGTCTGCAACCTCGGCTCGGTCAACCTCGCCGCGCACCTGGGTGCCGACGGCGAGATGGACTGGGAGAAGCTGGACCGCACCGTCCGCACGGCCGTGACCTTCCTCGACCGCGTGGTGGACATCAACTTCTACCCGACCGAGCAGGCCGGCAACTCCAACTCCCGCTGGCGGCCGGTGGGTCTGGGCCTGATGGGCCTTCAGGATGTGTTCTTCCGGCTGCGGCTGCCCTTCGACTCCGCCGAGGCCAAGGAGCTGTCCACCCGGATCTCCGAGCGGATCATGCTGGCCGCGTACGAGGCCTCCGCCGACCTCGCCGAGCGGCACGGCGCGCACCCGGCCTGGTCCGCGACCCGCACCGCCCGCGGGGTGCTGCACCCCGACCACTACCCCAACGCGGTGGCCGCCTGGGCGGACCGCTGGGAGGCGCTGCGCACCCGCATCGCCTCGGTGGGCATGCGCAATTCGCTGCTGCTGGCCATCGCCCCGACGGCCACCATCGCCTCCATCGCGGGCGTCTATGAGTGCATCGAGCCGCAGGTGTCCAACCTGTTCAAGCGCGAGACGCTCAGCGGTGAGTTCCTCCAGGTCAACACCTACCTGGTGGAAGACCTCAAGAAGCTGGGCGTATGGGACCGGACCACCCGGGACGCCATGACGGACGCCAATGGCTCCATCCAGGAGATGAACTGGATCCCGCAGGAGGTGCGCGACCTCTACCGCACCGCCTGGGAGATCCCGCAGCGCTCCCTGATCGACATGGCCGCGGCCCGTACCCCGTACCTGGACCAGAGCCAGTCGCTGAACCTGTTCATGGCCTCGCCGACCATCGGCAAGCTCAGCTCGATGTACGCGTACGCCTGGAAGCAGGGCATCAAGACGACGTACTACCTGCGCTCGCGCCCGGCCACCCGGATCGCCCGCGCGGCGTCCGCCTCGGCCGCCGCCACCATCCCCGTCCAGCAGGCCGCGCCCGACGCGGACGCCATCGCCTGCTCCCTTGAGAACCCCGAGTCCTGCGAGGCCTGCCAGTGACCACCGAACGCCAGAAGAACCTGCTCGACCCCGGCTTCGAGCTGACGCTGCGCCCGATGCGGTACCCGGACTTCTACGACCGCTACCGCGACGCGATCAAGAACACCTGGACCGTGGAGGAGGTCGACCTCCACTCGGACGTGGCCGACCTCGCCAAGCTCTCGCCGGGCGAGCAGCACATGATCGGACGGCTGGTGGCCTTCTTCGCCACCGGTGACTCCATCGTGGCCAACAACCTGGTGCTCACCCTCTACAAGCACATCAACTCCCCCGAAGCGCGGCTGTACCTGTCGCGGCAGCTCTTCGAGGAGGCGGTGCACGTCCAGTTCTACTTGACGCTGCTGGACACCTACCTGCCCGACCCCGAGGAGCGGACGGCCGCCTTCGCCGCGGTGGAGAACATCCCCTCCATCCGCGACAAGGCCCAGTTCTGCTTCAAGTGGATCAACGAGGTCGAGAAGCTGGAGCGCCTGGAGACCAAGGCCGACCGCCGCCGTTTCCTGCTCAACCTGATCTGCTTCGCGGCCTGCATCGAGGGGCTGTTCTTCTACGGCGCCTTCGCCTATGTGTACTGGTTCCGCAGCCGCGGCCTGCTGCACGGCCTGGCCACCGGCACCAACTGGGTGTTCCGTGACGAGACCATGCATATGAACTTCGCGTTCGAGGTCGTGGACACCGTCCGCCAGGAGGAGCCCGACCTCTTCGACGAGGAGCTCCAGCAGCAGGTCACCGACATGCTCAAGGAGGCCGTCGAGGCCGAGCTGCAGTTCGGCCAGGACCTGTGCGGCGACGGACTGCCGGGCATGAACACCGAGTCCATGCGCGAGTACCTGCAGTGCGTGGCCGACCAGCGGCTGCAGCGGCTGGGCTTCCCGGCCGTCTACGGCTCGGAGAACCCGTTCTCCTTCATGGAGCTGCAGAACGTCCAGGAGCTGACCAACTTCTTCGAGCGGCGCGCCTCGGCCTACCAGATCGCCGTGGAGGGCTCGGTCGCCTTCGACGACGACTTCTAAAGACGCGCAGCGGATAGGCGTGCGGCAGGGCCGCCGGGTGGTGAATGCTGTCCGGCGGTCCTGCCGTTTTCCCATTCCCCGAGGGGTGTATCCGCCGATGCGAGTGATGATGCTGGTCAAGGCGAACGAGGAGTCCGAGGCCGGACGGCTGCCCAGCGCGCAGCAGTTCGCGGAGATGGGCCGGTTCAACGACGAGATGGCCAAGGCGGGGGTGCTGCTGTCGGCGGACGGCCTGCGCCCGTCCTCGGACGGGGCCAGGGTGGTGTTCGCCGCCGGCGGGCACAGCGTGATCGCCGGCCCGTTCCCGGAGACGGAGGACCTGGTGGCCGGCTACTGGGTCATCGAGGTCGCCTCGATGGACGAGGCGACGGACTGGGCGACCCGGATTCCCTTCCGGGAAGGGGTCGTTGAGCTCCGGCCGGTGATGGAGGCGGCCGAGCTGGGGTGAGCCGGTGCCGGCTCACCCCCGGTGGGGTCAGTCGTTCGCGACGACCGGGTAGCGCGGGGTGCCCTCCGACATCTGCTTCAGCGCGTCCTTGCGGTCCCGCTTGGACAGCCGGTCGATGTAGAGGTAGCCGTAGAGGTGGTCGGTCTCGTGCTGGAGGCAGCGGGCGAAGTAACCCGTGCCCTGCACCACGATCGGCTTGCCGTTCATGTCCTGGCCGCTCACCACCGCGTAGTCGGGGCGGGCCAGCTCGGCGTAGGCGGTGGGCACCGACAGGCAGCCCTCGTTGGACTCGTCCAGCACCCGCTGCTCGGCGGGGAGCTCCTCCAGGACCGGGTTGCAGACATGGCCGACGTGCCGGACGCCCTCGTCATCCTGGCAGTCGTAGACGAAGACCTTGAGGTCCACACCGATCTGGTTGGCCGCCAGGCCCACCCCCTCGGCGGTGCGCTGGCTGGCGAACATGTCGTCGATCAGCTTGGCCAGCTTGTCGTCGAACTCGGTGACGTCCTGGCACTCCTTGTGCAGCACCGGGTTGCCGACGACGGTGATCGGACGGGAGGTCCCGCGCTCCCGGTGCGCCCGCTCGCGCTCCTCCGCGTCCGTCACGTCATCGAAGAACTCGATGCTCTCCGTCTGCTCGGTCTCTTGCTGCGCCATGGCCGCCGTATGCCTCTCTCACAACCCGAAAGCACTATGTTGCCCAAATCCACTGGGCCTCTACAGGGTACGGGTGCCGGCCCGCCGCCTCAGCAGACCTCTTCCAGATCACGCCACTCACGGGTGTCGGGACTGTCCGCGACCCAGCCGTCCAGCAGACCGCGCACCAGCCCGGCGGGCGCCGCGATGCCGCACTCGCGCTCGGGCACCCACAGCAGGCCGGAGCCGGCGGTGCGGTGGCCCAGCGGGCCGGGGTGGCCGGGCTCGCTGTGGTCATGCGGGTCCAGGTGCTCGCCGTCGCCCTCGTCGCTGGGCATCCGGCTCTCCGAGCAGGTGCGGCACAGCAGCCGCACCGAGGAGGACCAGTCCTCGGCGGCGAAGCCCGCGTCGGCCGCCAGCCGCTCCAGGGCGTCCCGGTCCGACTCGGTGGCGGCCTCCAGCAGCACCACCCAGGTGGGCACCGGCGAGGGCGCCCACAGCTCGATCTCGTCGAAGACCGGGTAGGACGGCCCGGCCGCGGTCACCCGCTCGCCGTGCGGGACGCCGTCGTGCAACACCACCTCGCCCCAGCGGCGGCCGGAGGAGGGCAGCGGGATGGAGAGCACCTCCATCCGCGCCGGGTCCAGTCTGCGGCCCCAGACCACCTCGGCCTCGCCCTCGGGGGAGAGCCGCACGGCCGCACTGCCCAGCTCCATGCCCACCGGCTCACCGGCCGGGCTGCCCTCGCCGGGCACCTTCAGGCCGTACGCCTGCCAAGCGCGGCGGGCCAGCGGCCAGTCCTGCAGGGCGGTGGCGGCGATGCCCACGTTCCACCAGTCGGGAGCGCCCGCCTCACGGTCCAGCAGCGCCACGGCCCGCAGGCCGGCGGCCCGGGCCTGCTCCCAGTCATGCCGGAACTTGTGCAGCAGTGCGAGGTTGAACCACGACTCGGACAGCCATGGCTCCATGTCGGCGGCGCGCGTCAGCAGCGCGCCCGCGTCCTCGTACCGGCCGTCGCCGATCAGAGTGAAGGCGCGGTCGGTGGCCTGCCGCCACGAGGCGGAAGGCCGGTGCCGTACCCTGCCGAAGATCCTCACGATGCCCGCCTGCTGATTTCTCGACGTTCCGCGTGCACCCACGCCGGATGGCCCAGGTGACGGGCGCCGTCCTCCCCGACGGCCGTCCGCCACGCCTCATCTCCCACGACCCGGCCGGTACACCGGGCCGCCGCTGCGGGGGGCGGTGCCCACCACGCCTTCTTGCCGATGACGGCGCCCACGACACCCCCCGATCCCGCATTCCCGTCTTGCTCTTCGTCACTCTGCTTCTCTTCGCATCCAACCATGCCCCTTCGGACGCCCGCTCATTACCCGTGGGTTAGCCGTGCTACTCCGGATCCACCGGCGCGTCCCTCAGTGCGGGAAGCACTCCCTCAGCTCGGGCTCCCCCCGGGCGAGTACCCGCGCGAGCGCCTCCACCACCCGGGGCTCGTGGTCGTACGCCGTCGCCCGGCGAAGCCGCTCCAGCGCGCGGCGCGGGCCGCACGCCCCGGTGGCGGCCAGATCCTCGTAGGCGTTGACGGTCCGAACGATGCGAGCCGCCAGCGGCGCCTCCCGGTACGGGTCCGCCTGGTGCTCCACCACCTGGGCAACCTCGGCGGGCACCCCGGTCTGCCGCACCACGGCGCCGCTCAGCCGGGCGATGCGGCGGCGCTCCTCGGCCGGCAGCGGCTCGGTGGCTCCGGCGGGCACCGGGTCGACGAGTGAGAGCTGGCCGACGTCGTGCATCAGCGCCGCGTACTCGACCACGGTGAGCTCGCCCTGCGACAGGCCGAGCTCCCGGCCGACGGCCCGGCTGAGGGCGGCTACGCGCCCCGCGTGACCGGCCGGGGTGCAGCCGGCGATCTCGGTGGCCCGGGCCAGCGAGGTCACCGTCTGCCGGCGGGTGGCCGGCGCCGGCTCGCCCAGCCGCGCGGACAGCTGGATGACCAGCAGCGGCAGGGCGCACACCGGCAGCGCCCACAGTCCGGCCACCCCGGGCGCCAGCGCGGTGACCACGGCGGTGGCGCAGACCGCGATGCCGATGCCGGGCAGGGCGCGCAGCCGCTCGCCCAGCGCCGCCGCATAGCCGCCGCCCCGCCGCGACCGGTCCAGCGCGGCGGCCAGCAGCGCGTCGCACAGCATGGTCAGCGCCAGCAGGAGCAGCAGCGCCGGGGCGTGGTACGGGCCGTAGCCGGGCCGGTGGGCGAGCGCGCCCAGATGGTGCAGCGCCTGGCAGCACAGGGCGGCGAAGGCGGAATGCAGCACCCGGCGGGCCAGCCGGTCCGCCGCGATGGACCGGGCCGGCGGGTGGCGCCGTCCTCGACGGGTGGCGGCCGGCCGGCCCGCGGCGCCGGCCAGGGTGGCGCCCAGCACCACCGCGACCACCTGGGGCACGCCCTGGGTGGCCGGGTCACCGCCGACCCCGTCCAGCAGGGCGTAGGCGATGGAACCGGCCGCGCTCACCGGGGCAGTGCCCGCCACTTCCCGGCCGGCCCCCGGCGCGTCACCGGCGGGCGGCCGGCGCCGCACCGCCTCGCCCAGCGCGATCAGCAGGCCGTAGGCGAGGGCGACCCGGGGCTGGGCCAGGCCGTGCCAGGCGGTCCAGGCCAGGGCCGGCAGGGCGCAGGCCCCGGCGGCCGCGTGCACCCAGCGCGCCGGGCCGGGCGGGGGGCTCATACCGCGCCGCCCGGGTGGGCGGGACGGTGCTCGGGCTCGGGTAAGGGCTCGGGAAGGCGGTCGGGGAGGTGATCAGGAGGGACGTTTCGGCGGCGCGGAACTGCGGTTTCGCCCGGCTCCGCCGGCACCTCGGGGTGCCAGCCATGCCGGTCCAGGGCGCGGGAGAGGGCGTCCACCATCCGCGGGTCGAACTGCGATCCGGCGCACCGCCGCAGCTCGGCCAGGGCGGCCGGGACCGGGCGGGCCCGGCTGTAGGAGCGGGTGGAGGTCATCGCGTCAAAGGCATCGGCGACCGCCACCACCTTGGCCGCCTCCGGGATTTGACGGTCCGTCAGGCCCAGCGGGTAGCCGCTGCCGTCCAGCCGCTCATGGTGGTGCAGGATGGCCGCCCGGGCCTCGGCCAGGAAGCCGATGCCGCGCACCATCTCATGGCCGTACTGGGGATGGAGCTGGACCACCCGCCGCTCCTCCGGGGTCAGCGGGCCGTCCTTGCGCAGCAGCCGGGTGGGCACCCCCAGCTTGCCGACGTCATGCAGAGTGCCGGCGAAACGCAGCGCCTCCAGCCGCTCACCCGCCACCCCCAGCTCCCGGGCGATCAGCACCGAGGCCCGGCCGACCCGCTCGCTGTGCCCCCGGGTGTAGTGGTCCTTGAGGTCCACCGCCTGCACCAGGGCCCGGATGGCGGCTTGGTGGGCGGCGCGCTCCCGGCGGCAGCGGTCGAGGAACCAGGAGCAGACGCACACCGGCGGCAGGGCCAGCAGCGCGCCGGGCGGGCCATAGGCGCTGTGCCACAGCACGGCGGTGAGCAGGGCGGTGGGGCCGTACACCAGCGCGGGCACCAGCACCTCGCGCGGCAGCCCGCGCCAGGCGGCCCGCACCGGGCGGTGCTCGGCGGCGGTCCGGATGGCCGCGTCCAGCACGGCCACCACCAGGAACAGGGTGAGAGCGCCGGCCAGCGCGGGCAGCAGGGCCCCGGGCAGCCGGGCGGTCCGCAGCGGGGCGCACAGCCGGGCGGCGGCCGCGGTGGCCAGCGCGTACATGGCCGCCCGCCAGCTCCGGCGCGCCCAGCGGGGCGGGCCGGTCACCCGGGCGGTGAGCGCCAGCGGCCAGGCCAGCAGCGCCGCGGCGGCCGGCGGGAGCAGAAAGGCCCCGGTGAGCAGGGCCGGCGGGGTCAGGGAGCAGCGGGGCAGCCGTTCACCGAGCGCACAGAGCGCCGCGAGCAGTGCCACCGTCGCCCAGGGGGTGTGCCGTCCGGCGCAGACGGCGGGTGCGCCGCAGGCCACGGCGGCCGGCACGGCGCAGGCGATACCGGCACGCGCCGCTGCCGGAAGTGCCCCCATCAGGTGTCCTCCCCGTTCCGCCCCGGGCCCGCCCGTGCTCGAACACGGCGGCCGGGCCTGCCATCAGGAAGGGGAGAATAGGCCGACGGCCGCCTGGTGGCGGCCGCATCTGCCGGTGGAGCCGTCCGTTCGGGTGATGTTCGGGGGGCGGACGGTTAGGGCCGGGACGGGAGGGATCAGTCGCGCGGCAGGCCGCGCGCCTCGGCGGCCCTGGCCTCGGCGATCACATCCTGCTCGGGCACCGCCTGGCCGGTCCGGATCAGCTGGATCCGGTCCATCACCTTGGCGCGCAGATCGGCGGGCACATCGTCATGGCCGCAGCAGCGCTTGACGAGCTTCTTGACCGCCTTCTCCAGGCCGTACTTCTCCAGGCACGGATTGCACTCGTCGATATGCACCTCGAACTTGGCGCAGTCCCCGTCGGGCATCTCGCGGTCGAGAAACTCGTAGAGGTGGTTGAGGACTTCAGAGCAGTCCGTCTCGTGCGGCTCTCCGCAGCTCATGAGTCCGAGCCTTTCCGATTGTGCGACGCGTCGGAACCGTTCGGCGCGGCGGGGGCCCCGGCGGGGACCAGGCCGCGCTCGCGGGCGTAGTCCTCCAGCAGCCCGCGCAGCTGCCTGCGGCCCCGGTGCAGCCGGGACATCACCGTGCCGATGGGGGTACCCATGATGTCCGCGATCTCCTTGTAGGCAAAGCCCTCGACGTCCGCGAGGTAGACCGCTATGCGGAACTCCTCGGGAATGGCCTGAAGGGCCGCCTTGACATCGGAGTCGGGCAGGTGGTCGAGCGCCTGGGACTCGGCGGAACGCAGACCCTGCGACATATGGGACTCGGCACGCGCCAGCTGCCAGTCCTCGATCTCCTCGGACCCGCTGCGCAGCGGCTCACGCTGCTTCTTGCGGTACGAGTTGATAAAGGTGTTGGTCAGGATGCGGTAGAGCCAGGCCTTGAGGTTGGTGCCCTCACGGAACTGGTGGAACGACGCGTATGCCTTCGCATACGTCTCCTGCACCAGGTCCTCCGCGTCCGCGGGATTGCGCGTCATGCGCAGCGCGGCGGAGTACATCTGGTCGAGGTAGGTCAGCGCATCGCGCTCGAAGCGGGCATTGCGCTCCGCCACGCTCTCGGCAGCCTGCGGCTCCGGGCTGTCGTTCGTCCCCGCGTCGGTGCCGGCGACCGGACCCACCTCCTCCAGCTTCGTGGCGGGCCCCGTGACGGGCTCGCTCGATTCGGAGAATAGACGACGATCCGCCCGGCCCGCCGCTCCAGCCGCGGCCGCCCGGGGCAGCCCGGTCACCGGCCATCCGGCGTCGGCCGAGGAGGGGCGGGACAGGCAGGCGATCGAACCCATTGCGGGGGACTCCCATTCCTTTGTCATGTGCCAGGGCCTTGACGTTGTACGAGTGCGTCAACGCGAGGGCCCTGCGGCGCATTCCCGGGGGTCCCGCGCGGTTGCGGGCGGCCCTCAGAGCGTGCCGAGCCACGCCTGAACGGCGTCCACGATCACGGCCAGCGCATCCTCCTGGCTGATGCCGGCCTTCTTCGGCACGGCGAAGCCATGATCGCCGTACGGCACCTCGACCGGCCGGGTGCCGGCCGGGAACTCCTCCGGCCGTCCGAACGGATCCCGGGCCCCCTGCACCACCAAGGTCGGCACCCCCGCCGAGACCAGCTCCTCCGCACGCGACTTCTCCGGCTTCCCCGGCGGATGCAGCGGAAAGCTCAGCGCCAGCACGGCGCGCGCCCCCAGCCCATCGGCCGTCCGGCAGGCCACCCGCGCCCCCGCACTCCGCCCGCCGGCCACCACCGGCAGCCCCGGCGCGGCCAGCGCGGGCCATAGCGCGCACCAGGCCTCGTCCAGCACGCGCGGCGCCGGCGCCACCTTGCGCCCGGCCACCCGCCAGGGCTGTTCGACCAGGGCGACGCTCACCCCGTGCGCGGGCAGCGCAGCGGCCAGCGCCGCCAGGTCCCGGGCCTCGATGCCGCCGCCCGCGCCATGCCCCAGGGCGAGCACCAGCCCGGGCCGTGCGGCGCGGTGCCAGTGGATCCGGGCTTCGCCCCCGGGGGTGTCGACTCTCTCCACGCTCATGGGGGACATCATGGCGGCCGGGAGCCGGCGGTCAGAACAGCGTCGCCTCCTCCGGCGCGGGCAGCTCCGCCGGCAACTCCGGCCCGTTGTTGCGCACATCGCTGACCGCCGTGGCCACCGGATAGGCCCGCAGCAGGCCGGCGGGCGGCGGGGCGAGCAGCGGGCGCAGCCGCTCGGGGTCGGTGCACGCCGGATCCAGCCAGGCCGCCCACCGGTCGGGGGTGAGGAACAGCGGCATCCGCGGGTGGATCTCGGCCAGTGAGCGCGGGCCGCCCTCATATGGCTCGCCCGCAAAGGGCTCGGTGTCCGCCTCGGTGGTGATCACCGAGCAGGTCGCCCACCAGGCGGCCGGGTGGTCGTCGGGCAGCGTACGGTCGCGCCAGAACTCGAACAGCCCGGCCAGGGCCATCACCGAGCCATCGGCGGGGGTGACGAAGTAGGGCTGCTTGCGCGGCCGCTTGCGCCGGCCCTTCTCCTCCAGCTCCCGTTCCTGGGCCCCGGTGACCCACTCGTAGTAGCCGTCGGCCGGCAGCAGACAGCGCCGCTGCTCAAAGGCCCGCCGGTAGGACGGCTTCTCATGCACCGTCTCCGCTCTGGCGTTGATCATCCGGGCGGCGCCCTCCGGTGACTTGGCCCAGGAGGGCACCAGGCCCCAGCGCAGGGTGCGCAGTTGTCGCACCGGGCGGGGATCCTGGGATCCCTTCAGCGGGCGTTCGAGGACGGCGTGCACCTGCTTGGTGGGGGCCACGTTCCAGTCGGGCGCCAGGGCCTCCTCCGGCTCCCACTTCTCGACCTCGAAGAGCCCGGCCAGATCCTCCGGCCGCCTGCTCGACGCGTACCGCCCGCACATCCGTGGACCGCCCCTTCGCTCACGCCTCGTACGCCCATGCTGCCTCAGCGGCCCCGGCCGTGGGGAACCATCGGCCGGTATCGGCCGTCCCTCAGCACGGCGAAGCGCCATAAAGCACCGAGCGTCACCGAGCACCACCACAGCAGGGAGAGCGGCCACCGATGGACACCAATGCCACCGATCTCTGGGACCGCGTCTTCGGCACCCAGCCCGCGCCCTCGCACTGGACGGTGATCGTCACCGGGCTGGTCGCCCTGCTGGCCGTGCTCCCGCGTCCGGTCTGGCGGCTGACCCGCAACGCGGTCACCATCGCGCACGAGGGCGGCCACGCCCTGGTGGCTCTGGTCAGCGGACGCCGGCTGGACGGGATACGGCTGCACTCGGACACCTCGGGCCTGACCGTCTCCCGCGGCCGGCCCACCGGCCTCGGCATGATCCTGACCGCGGCCGCCGGCTACACCGCGCCCTCACTGCTCGGCCTGGCCGGGGCCGCGCTGCTGGCGGCGGGGCACAGCACAGCGCTGCTGTGGGGCGCCGCCGGGCTGCTGGCCGCGATGCTGGTGATGATCCGCAACGCCTACGGGGTGCTCACCGTGCTGCTGGCCGGGGCCGCCTTCGTCCTGGTCTCCTGGAAGGCCGGCTCCGAGGTGCAGGGCATGTTCGCCTATGGCGTGGTGTGGTTCCTGCTGCTGGGCGGGGTGCGCCCGGTGTTCGAGCTGCAGCACAAGCGCCGGTACCGGGGTGCCGGTGACTCCGACGCCGACCAGCTGGCCCGGCTGACCCGGACGCCGGCGACGCTGTGGCTGCTGCTGTTCCATGTGGTCACCCTGGCCTCACTGGCAGCCGGCGGGCGCTGGCTGCTCGGAGTGTGAGCCGGAAACGAGCCACTAAGGTTGAGGGCATGACCGAGAGCCCCGCGCACACCGACCTCTGGCCCGCCCCGACCGCCACCTCAGCCGTCGACGCGACCGTCACCGTGCCCGGCTCCAAGTCGGTCACCAACCGAGGACTGGTGCTGGCCGCCCTGGCCGCCGAGCCCGGCTGGCTGCGCCGCCCGCTGCGTTCCCGCGACACCCTGCTGATGGCCGAGGCGCTGCGCGCCATGGGCGTCGGCATCGAGGAGGGCGTGGGCCCGGACGGCACCGGCGAGGCCTGGCGGGTGATCCCCGCCCATCCGCACGGCCCGGCCACCGTGGATGTGGGCAACGCCGGCACCGTGATGCGCTTCCTGCCTCCGGTCGCCGCGCTGGCCGACGGCCCCATCCGCTTCGACGGCGATCCGCGCAGCTATGAGCGCCCGCTGCACGGGGTGATCGACGCGCTGCGCGCGCTGGGCGCCCGGATCGACGACAACGACCGGGGCGCGCTGCCGATGACGGTGCACGGCGCGGGGGCGCTGGATGGCGGCCCGGTGGAGATCGACGCCTCCTCCTCGTCCCAGTTCGTCAGCGCCCTGCTGCTGTCCGGGCCGCGCTTCAACCAGGGTGTGGAGGTGCGCCACACCGGCGCCGTGCTGCCCTCGATGCCGCACATCCGGATGACGGTGGACATGCTGCGGGCCGCCGGCGCCCAGGTGGACACCCCGGAGTCGGGCGGCGAGCCCAATGTCTGGCGGGTCTCCCCCAGCGCCCTGCTGGGCCGTGACCTGGTGGTCGAGCCCGATCTGTCCAATGCCGCGCCCTTCCTGGCCGCCGCCCTGGTCACCGGTGGCCGGGTCACCATCCCGGACTGGCCCGGGCACACCACCCAGCCCGGTGACGCGCTGCGCGAGATCTTCACCGCCATGGGCGGTTCCTGTGAGCTCACCGACGCCGGGCTGACCTTCACCGGCACCGGCCGGATCACCGGCCTCGACGCCGATCTGCACGAGGTCGGCGAGCTGACCCCGGTGATCGCGGCGGTGGCGGCGCTGGCCGACTCGGAGTCCGAGCTGCGCGGCATCGCCCATCTGCGGCTGCATGAGACGGACCGGCTGGCCGCGCTGGCCAAGGAGATCAACGAGCTGGGCGGCGATGTCACCGAGACCGCCGACGGGCTGCGCATCCGCCCGCGCCCGCTGCACGGCGGCGTCTTCCACACCTATGAGGACCACCGGCTGGCCACCGCGGCCGCCGTGATCGGCCTGGCCGTGCCCGGCGTTCAGGTGGAGAACGTGGCCACCACCGCCAAGACGCTCCCGGACTTCCCGGAGCTGTGGAACGCGATGCTCGGATCCGTCGCGGGGGCGACGGCGGTCCCGAGAGTCTGAGAGAGCTGGACCAGCCATGCGCCGCTACGGCAAGCACACCGACGAGGACGACGTCCGGGTCCGCCCCAACCGCAAGGGCACCCGACCCCGCACCAGCATCCGCCCCAAGCACGAGGACGCCGCCGAGGGCTTTGTCCTCACCGTGGACCGGGGCCGGCTGACGGTCCTGGTCGAGGACCGCACCGTACTGGCCATGAAGGCCCGCGAACTGGGCCGCAAGGGCGTGGTGGTCGGTGACCGGGTCGCCGTGGTGGGCGACCTCAGCGGGGACAAGGACACCCTGGCCCGGATCGTCCGGGTGGAGGAGCGCCGCTCGGTGCTGCGCCGGACCGCCGATGACACCGACCCCTTCGAGCGGGTGGTGGTGGCCAACGCCGATCAGCTGGCCATCGTCACCGCCCTGGCCGACCCGGAGCCGCGCCCCCGGCTGATCGACCGCTGCCTGGTGGCCGCCTATGACGCCGGGCTGGAGCCGCTGCTGGTGCTCACCAAGTCGGACCTGGCGCCGGCCGATCGGCTGCTGGAGTCCTACGGGACGCTGGGCGTGCCCCATGTGGTGACCAGCCGTCAGGAACTGGCGGACGGGGACGCCGCCGAGCAGGTGCGCGAGCGACTGCGCGGGCGGATCACCGCCTTTGTCGGCCACTCCGGGGTGGGCAAGACCACCCTGGTCAACCATCTGGTGCCGGAGCGGCAGCGGGCCACCGGCCATGTCAACGCGGTCACCGGCCGGGGCCGGCACACCACCACCTCGGCCCTGGCCCTGCCGCTGCCCGCCGGTAACGGCTGGGTGATCGACACCCCGGGCGTGCGGTCCTTCGGCCTCAACCACATCGATCCCTCCCGGGTCATCCACGCCTTCCCCGACCTGGAGCCGGGCACCGAAGGCTGCCCCCGGGCGTGCAGTCACGACGAGCCGGACTGCGCGCTGGACCAGTGGGTGACGGACGGCCATGCCGATCCGCAGCGGCTGTACTCCCTGCGCCGGCTGCTGGCCACCCGCGAACGGCGCGAAGGCGACTGATCGCCTACGTTTGCGAATGACCGCCAGCGGCAAGTCCAACAAACACACCGGTGACGCACGGGGCGGTCAAGGACGCGGGAGGCGATCGGATGGCGTGGCTGCTGGTGGTGGTCGCCGGACTGCTGGAAACCGGCTTCGCCGTCTGCCTCAAGCTCTCGCACGGCTTCACCCGGCTGTGGCCCACCATCGCCTTCGCCTGCTTCGCCCTGGGCAGCTTCGGCCTGCTGACGCTCTCGCTGAGGAAGCTGGACGTGGGGCCGGCGTACGCGGTGTGGACGGGCATCGGCGCGGCCGGCACCGCCATCTACGGCATGGTCTTCCTGGGCGACCTGGTCTCCGCCCTGAAGCTGGTCTCCATCACGCTGGTGATCCTGGGCGTGATCGGGCTGCAGCTGTCCGGCTCGGCGCACTGACCGGCCGTCAGACCGCCAGCAGCTCCCGCACCACACCCGCCACCCGCTCCCCGGCCTCCGCGTCCGAGGGGCCCGGCGCCACCACATAGGACAGCGTCATCCGCACGGCCGCCTCACAGGCCTCCCGCACCCGCTGCGCGTCGTGCTCCGCGCCGCCCACCACGGCCGTCGCACTGGCGCAGACGCGCTCCAGCATGGCCCCGGGCGACGGCGCCGCACGGGTGCCGGGGCCCGGGGCCGCCCGGGGCGCGGGCACCGCGGGTGCCGCCTGGGCCGGCAGCCGTTCGCCACGGCAGCCGGTGAGCGCGGCGCGGACCAGCGCGTTGGTACGGGCGGAGCGCAGCGTCCACTCCGCCAGGGCCGCCAGGCACGCCCCGGGGTCGTCCGGCCGCCGGTCCGCGGCCTCGGCCAGCGACCGGTCCACCCCGGCCAGGAAGGTCTCCGCCTCGCGCCGGACCAGCGCCCTGGCCAGGCCGTCCTTGCTGCCGAACTCGTTGTAGAGGGTCTGCCGGGAGACCCCGGCGGCGGCCGCCACATCGACCATCCGGACCCCGCTCCAGGGCCGGGTCCCGAGCGCCGTGAAGGCCGCGTCCAGTAAGAGATCTCTTGCCGCGGGCATCGTCGCCTCCCCGGCCGTACGGCCGACGACAGTGGACGACCAGTTGATGCCACAGAATTGACGCCCTGCCAGACGGTGTCAAGAGCCCCAGCGGGCCGCGCGTACTCGGGCCATGGCCACGGGTAATGTTCCCAGCATGTCCGACTACCACGATGATCTGCGACTGGCTCACGTCCTCGCGGACGCCGCCGATGCGGCCACCATGGACCGGTTCAAGGCCCTCGATCTCAAGGTCGAGACCAAACCGGACATGACCCCGGTGAGCGAGGCGGACAAGGCCGCCGAGGAGCTGATTCGCAGTCAGCTGCAGCGGGCACGGCCGCGTGACGCCATACTGGGCGAGGAGTTCGGCAGCGAGGGCACCGGCCCGCGTCGCTGGGTGGTCGATCCGATCGACGGCACCAAGAACTACGTCCGCGGGGTGCCGGTCTGGGCCACCCTGATCTCGCTGATGGTGCAGGGCGAGGGCGGCTTCCACCCGGTCGTCGGCGTGGTGTCGGCCCCGGCGCTGGGCCGCCGCTGGTGGGCGGCGAAGGACTCCGGCGCGTACACCGGCCGCAGCCTGATGTCGGCCAGCCGCCTGCAGGCATCCCGGGTGGCGCGCATCCAGGACGCCTCCTTCGCCTACTCCTCGCTGTCCGGCTGGGAGGAGCGCGGGATGCTCCCGGGCTTCCTGGATCTGACCCGGGACTGCTGGCGCACCCGTGGTTACGGTGACTTCTGGCCGTACATGATGGTCGCCGAGGGCTCGGTGGACATCTGCGCGGAACCGGAGCTCTCGCTGTGGGACATGGCCGCCAATGTGGTCATCGTGGAGGAGGCCGGGGGCCGGTTCACCGGTCTGGACGGCCGCCCGGGCCCGCACAGCGGCAACGCGGCCGCCTCGAACGGCCTGCTCCACGACGAACTGCTGGGCTATCTCACCCGCTGATCCACCGGGGCGTGCGGCGCCGAAGGACCCTGGCCGTTCCTCCCCCGCACGCCCCTTGCCCGCCTTCGGCCGTTGTGTGACGATGAGGACCCGCCACACTTGTGAACTTGTGAATACATCAGGGGAGTTCACGGTCCATCAAGGAGGTGGCTTCGTCCATGCTCGTCCAAGACGCCATGAGCACGGTGGTCCTCACCGTCGGCCCCGCCCACACCCTGCGGCAGGCGGCCCTGCTGATGTCCGTACGCGGGGTCGGCGCGGCGGTGGTCCTCGACCCGGACGCCGGCGGGCCCGGCATTCTGACCGAGCGCGACATCCTCAACTCACTGGGCGCCGGCCAGGATCCGGACCGGGAGCGGGTGCATGACCACACCACCACCGAGGTGGTCTTCGCCGCCCCCGGCTGGACCCTTCAGGAGGCCGCCACCGCCATGGCCTCCGGCGGCTTCCGGCATCTGATCGTGCTGGACGGGCGGGAGGCGGTGGGCGTGGTGTCGGTGCGCGACATCATCCGCTGCTGGGCCCCCGCGCCGGAGCGCAGCCTGGCCCGGTGACGCACCGGCCCGGTGAAGGCCGAAGAGGCCGGAGCCCCATGGCGTCCGGCCTCTTCGGTGGGTACGGCAGGCGGTGGGTCAGCCACGCAGGGCCTGGACCGCGGCCTCCAGCCGCTTGCCGTAGTCGGGGTCGGCCTGGCGGAAGTTGTTGATCGCCCGCTCGGCGATCTCGTCCCGCGAGACCTTGGCGATAAAGCCCGCCAGGTTGTTGATCAGACGCTCCTTCTCCGCCTCCGACATCAGCCGGTAGAGGTTGCCGGCCTGGACGAAGTCGTTGTCCTCGGCATGCACCGGGGCGGCGGTCTCGCCCGTGGCGCCGGTCACCGCGATCGGCTGCCACAGCGGGCGGTCGGTCTGCACCGGGCCGCCGAAGCTGTTGGGCTCGTAGTTCTTGGCCTTGCCATGCCGGCCGTCATAGGCGTAGCCGTCCCGGTTGTTGGTGCGGGCCACGGTGGCGTGCGGGCGGTTGACCGGCAGGTGATCGCCGTTGATGCCCACCCGGTAGCGGTGCGCGTCGCCGTAGGCGAACAGCCGGCCCTGGAGCATCTTGTCCGGGGACGGGCCGATGCCGGGCACAAAGTGGGCCGGCGAGAAGATCGACTGCTCGACCTCCGCGAAGATGTTCTCCGGGTTGCGGTTGAGCTCCAGCCTGCCGATCTCGATCGGCGGGTAGTCCTCGTGCGGCCACACCTTGGTGAGGTCGAAGGGGTTGAAGCGGTAGGCCGCCGCGTCGGCCGCGGGCATGATCTGCACCTGCACGGTCCAGGACGGGAAGTCACCGCGCTCGATGGACTCGCGCAGGTCGCGCTGGTGGCTGTCCGGGTCCTCGCCGGCCAGCTTGTTGGCCTCGGCCTGGGTGAGGTTCTTGATGCCCTGGTCGGTCTTGAAGTGGTACTTGACCCAGAAGACCTCGCCGGCCTCGTTGTTCCACTGATAGGTGTGCGAGCCGTAGCCGTTCATATGGCGGTACGAGGCGGGGATGCCCCGGTCGCCGAACAGCCAGGTCACCTGGTGGGTGGACTCCGGCGAAAGACCCCAGAAGTCCCAGACGTTGTCCGCCTCCTGGGAGCCGGTGTAGGGGTCGCGCTTCTGGGTGTGGATGAAGTCCGGGAACTTGATGGCGTCCTTGATGAAGAACACCGGGGTGTTGTTGCCGACGAGGTCGTAGTTGCCCTCCTCGGTGTAGAACTTCAGCGCGAAGCCGCGCGGGTCGCGCACCGCGTCCGCGGAACCGAGGTTGCCCGCCACGGTGGAGAAGCGCAGAAACGTCTCGGTCTGCTTGCCCACCTCGGAGAGGAACTTCGCCCGGGTCCACCGGGTGACATCCGCGGTCACCGTGAAGGTGCCGTATGCGCCGGCGCCGCGGGCGTGCACCACCCGCTCCGGGATGCGCTCACGGTTGAAGTGCGCGAGCTTCTCCAGCAGCAGCTGGTCCTGGACCAGAACGGGGCCGCCGATGCCCGCGGTCTCGCTGTTCTGGTTGTCCGCCACCGGAGCCCCGGACTCCGTGGTCAGCGGACCCGTCGTGGTGGCCTCGCCCTGAACCGACACGTGCGACCTCCGTAGATCTCGTCCCGACTCCCGTCCGGAGCCGAGCTCGATCCTACATTAGACTTTGTCTAAGTCAAGAAGAAGACAACACAAATACTAGTTCCATGCATGGACAAGGCCCACTGCTACCCTGGTGCTATCCGATTGATGGGTGAATGGCATGAGTGACCTGCTGGAACGGCTTCGCGGACGCGGCTGGCGGCTGACCGCGCAACGGCGCGTCGTCGCCGAGGTGCTCGACGGGGACCATGTGCACTACACGGCTGACGAAGTGCACGCCAAGGCGGCCGAGCGGCTGCCGGAGATCTCCCGGGCGACCGTCTACAACACCCTCGGGGAGCTGGTCTCCCTGGGCGAGGTTCTCGAGGTGAGCACCGACGGCCGGGCCAAGCGCTATGACCCCAACGCCCACCACGCCCACCAGCACCTGGTGTGCTCCCGGTGCGGCACCATCCGCGATGTCCACCCCGACGGCGACCTGCTGGCCGGCCTGCCCTCCGCGGAGCGCTTCGGCTTCCGGGTCTCCGCGGTCGAGGTGACCTACCGGGGCCTGTGCCCCGACTGCGCGGCGGACTGAGACGCAGCACGACGAAGGCCCGGATCCTCAAGGATCCGGGCCTTCGTCTTCAGTAGCGGGGACAGGATTTGAACCTGCGACCTCTGGGTTATGAGCCCAGCGAGCTACCGAGCTGCTCCACCCCGCGTCGATGTCCTTAACTTTAACCCCGGTAAGGCCGATGCGCAAACGGATGACCAAAGGCCGGTCAGGCCGACAGCTCCTGCTGGAGCGCGTCCCGCAGCCGGGCGGCCCGCTCGGCCACCTCCGCCGGGCCGAATTCCACCGCGTGCGCGCACCACATCTGCCCCTCGGCCAGGTCGCCGCGCCGGGCCGCCAGCAGCGCCAGCCGCAGCGCCGCCCGGCCGTGCCCGGCCTCGGCGGCCCGGGCCCACCACATGGCGGCCTCCGGTTCACTGCCCTCACGGGCCAGCAGCAGCCCCAGGTTGAAGGCGCCGTTGCGGCTGCCCGCCTCGGCGGCCTCGCGGTACCAGCGGGCCGCCTCCACCACATCGCCCCGCTCGGCGACCAGCATGCCCAGCCGCACCTGGGCCCGCCGGTGACCGTCCTCGGCCGCCTTGCGGTACCACCGCTCGCACTCCCCGGCGGCCGCTTCGGCCGGCTGAGAGTCCCGCTGCAGGTCCCGCTCCAGCACCGCGGCCAGCCGGAAGGCGGCCTCCGCGCTGCCGCCGCCGGCCGCGATGCGCAGATGGCGCTCGGCCTCCGCGTCCTCGCCCTCCCGCTGCAGCACCAGCGCCACCTGCAGCGCGGCATCGGTGTGCCCGGCCGCCGCCGCCCGCTCGTACCACTTCAGCGCGGTGTGCTCCTCGTTCCGCTGGGTGTACAGGATGCCCAGGTTGAAGGCGGCGTCCACGCTGCCCGCCTCGGCCGCCTTGGAGAACCAGGGCTCGGCGCCCGCCGCGTCCCCGACCTGCAGCAGCATGATGGCCAGCGCATTGGCGGCCTCCCGGTGCCCGGCGTAGGCGGCCCGCCGGTACCACTGCTCGGTCTGGGCGGTGCGGCCCTGCTCGGCGCAGAGCAGCGCCAGGTTGTAGGCGCCGTTGATGTCCCCCGCCTCCAGCGCCGTGCGGTACCAGCGTTCGGCCTGCTGGGGCTCGCCCCGGTCGGCGTGCAGCGCGCCCAGCGCGTTGGCCGCGTTGCCGTCCCCGTCCTGGGCGGCCCGCCGCCACCAGACGGCGGCGCTCTCGGTGTCGCCGGCATCGCGCAGCAGGAAGCCCAGGGCGCAGGCGGCCCGGGACTCGCCGTCCTTGGCGGAGGTCAGATACCAGTGCGCGGCCTCCTCGGTCTCGCCGCGCCCCTCCAGCAGGGTGCCCAGATGCAGGGCGGCCCGGCGGTGGCCGCGGGCGGCGGCCTGCCGGTACCACTGCTCGGCCTCGGCCGCCTCGCGCCCGCCGGCCGCGGCGGCCCGCAGGTCGCGCACCGAGGTGTCGCCGCCGGCCACATTGCGCTGCGGGCCCAGGCTGGCGGTCAGGCCGTTGACGGGCACCTTGCCGGGCGCCCGGCCGTCCAGGATGCGGGCCAGCCGGTAGGCCGCCTCCCGGTGCCCGCGCTCGGCGGCCGAGCGGAACCACCGCTCGGCCCCCACATCGCTGCGGTGCTCCAGCAGGTCGGCCAGGGCGTAGGCGCCCAGGGCGTGGCCGGACTCGGCGGACTGGCGCAGCCAGTACTCGGCGGCCGGCTCGTCACCGCGCTCACGGTGGTAGCGGCCCAGGGCGTGGGCGGCGGCGGCGGATCCGGCGACCGCGGCCACCCGCCACCAGGCGGCGGCCTCATCGGCATAGCCACGCTGGTGCAGCAGCACGCCCAGGTTGTTGGCGGCGGAGCGGTCCCCCTCGGCGGTGGCGGCACGCAGATGGCGCTCGGCCCCCTCGAGATCACCCCGGCGGAGCAGCAGCGCGCCCAGTCTGCTGAAGGCGGCCGGGTCACCGGTCTCCATGGCACGGCGGCGAGCGGTCTCGAGTTCGAGGTCCGCCGGATCTGCGGTGCACAAGGTGTCCCCGGCGGGCGCGGGCTCGGCCTCGCAGGGGGACGCGTCCTGCTCGTCCTGCTCGCTCCCGGTCCTGGGAGCTGCCACAAGCCGACGTGTCTCCACCAGCCTCGCCCTGTCCCCCATAAGTCCCATCGTCGCACTCCCGCAACCTGCGTACACCTGGAATACCGCAGCCAGTGAGGTCACTTCAGCGTTTTGTCGACTTCCCGACTTCCCGACACAACGGCGCTCCAAACTCTAATCAAAACCCCCGCACATAACCCGCACAGAGCAGCGTGGCGTGCGATGCGAACGCTGGTCCCCGGGCCGGCGGGCCGCCCGGACGCACGACAAGGCCCGGAGTCCGAGAACTCCGGGCCTTGTCCTTCCGTAGCGGGGACAGGATTTGAACCTGCGACCTCTGGGTTATGAGCCCAGCGAGCTACCGAGCTGCTCCACCCCGCGCTGTTGTGGCACAACCGTACCACGCACGGGATGACGACCCCTCGCTCGGCCTACTGGCCGGCCTCCTTCTTGCCCCCGCCCTTGGCGGCGGCCTCCTTCTCGGCCTTGCTGGCCCGGTCCAGCGCGTCCTTCAGGGAGCGCTGCGCCTTGTCATAGGCCGTCAGATCCTTGTTCTCCAGGGCCTTCTGGGAGGCGTCCCAGGCGTCCTGGGCATCCTTCAGCGCCTGCTGGACCGTGGTGTCCTGCCCGGTGGGGGTGGTGCCCGGTGGCTTGGGCGGTGCCGTGGAGCCCTTGCCGCCGAACACCACATCGAGCGCCTGCGGCAGGGTGTCCTCGAAGGCCGTCCGGTCACCATAGGTGACCAACACCTTCTTCAACTGCGGGAAGTTGACGCCCGCGCCCCGGACGTACACCGGTTCCACATAGAGCAGTCCGTCCTCGAGCGGCACGGTCAGCAGATTTCCGTACTCGATCTCGGAGTCGCCGCGCTTCAAAATATTGATCTTGCTGGCGATTTCATTGTTGCTGTTGAACTGGCTCTGCACCTGACGCGGACCGGAGACGGTCCGGTCCGAACGCAGCTTCAGCACGCGGATCCTGCCGTAGTCATCGCTCTTGGCATCGGCGTTCACCGCCATGAACGCACCCAGGTTATCCCGCCTGTTGGGCGTGAACGTGGTGGTCAGGGAGAACGCCTGCTGTGCCTGGTCCGGCATTTTCATGCTGAGGTAATACGGCGGAACGGCATGCCCCGACTTGTTGGTCGGGTCATCCGGAACCTGCCAGCGCTCACTGCCGGTGTAGAAGGTCTCGGCATCGGTGACGTGGTAGCGGGTGAGCAGTTCGCGCTGCACCTTGAAAAGGTCCTGCGGATAGCGCAGGTGCGCCAACAGGCTTTCGCTTATCGCCGACTTGGGCTTCACCGTGCCGGGGAACGCCTTCATCCAGGTCTTGAGCACCGGGTCGGTCTTGTCCCACTGGTAGAGGGTGACGGTGCCGTCATAGGCGTCCACCGTGGCCTTGACCGAGTTGCGGATGTAGTTGACCTGGTTCTGCTGGGCGACCACCGCCCGCTGGCCGGTGGTCAGCGAGTCCGCGGTGGAGTCTCCCAGAGTGGTGCGGGAGGCGTAGGGGTAGCCATTGCTGGTGGTGTACGCGTCCACAATCCACTGGATGCGTCCGTCGATCACCGCCGGGTAGGCATCGCCGTCGATGGTCAGCCAGGGGGCCACCGCCTCCACCCGCTCCTTGGGGGTGCGGTTGTAGAGGATCTTCGAACCATTGCCGATGGCACCGGAGTAGAGAATCTGCGGCTCGGCGAAGGCCACCGCGTAAGCGGCGCGATTGACCGGGCTGGACAGGCTCACCCCGCCCTTGCCCCGGTAGCGGTAGCTCTTCTCGCCCTTGTCGCTGGAGTAGTCCAGCTCCTCCTGCGGACCGCCCACGATGGAGTACTGGGTGGTCTTCTCGCCGTAATACACCCGCTGTTGGTACGTGCCGAGCTTGCCCTCGGTGGGCAGGTCGCGCTCCAGGTAGTCGGGTTCGCCCTGACCGTCGGCGCTGGTGCCCTTGGCCGCGATGGCGCCGTAACCATGGGTGTATTTGAAGTGGTCGTTGATCCAATTCCGTTCCGGAATGCCGCTGATGTTCAGCTCGCGCAGACCGATGACGGTGTCCTGCTCCTTGCCGTCCACCTGATAGCGGTCGACGTCCAGGGTGGAGGGGAACTGGTAGTAGCCCTTGCCCTGCTGCCGCTGCTGGAAGGCCGGGGAGACGATATTGGGGTCCAGAATGCGCAGCGCGGCCGTGGAGTCGGCGGCGGCGCGCAGCTTGTCCTTGTCCTTGCCCTTGAGATCGCTGGCGCCGGAGTAGTCCTTCTCCTCGGCGCCGTCGATGCCGTACGCCTGCCGGGTGGCGGTGATGTTCTTCTTGATGTAAGGCGCTTCCTTGGCCTGCTCGTTGGGCTGGACCTGGAACTTCTGCACGATCGCCGGGTAGAGCCCGCCGATCAGGATCGCCGAGAGCACCATCAGCCCGAAGCCGATCACCGGCAGCTGCCAGGTGCGCCGCCACAGCGTCGCGAAGAACAGCACCGAGCAGATCAGCGCGATGATGAACAGGATCGTCTTGGCCGGCAGGAAGGCATTGGCGTCAACATAACGCAGACCGGTCCAGCCTTCGGTGGACTTCAACCCGCTTGATTTGACCGCCAGTCCATACCGGTCCAGCCAGTAGGCCACCGCCTTCAGCAGCACGAACAGGCCCAGCAGCACGGAGAGATGACCGGTGGCCGCGGCGGTGGCCCGGTGGCCGGGGCTGGTCAGCCGCAGCCCGCCGTAGAGGTAGTGCACCAGTGCGGCGGCGATCAGCGAGAGCACCGCCGCCGCGAAGCCGAAGCTCAACAGGAAGCGGTACCAGGGCAGATCAAAGGTGTAGAACGAGATGTCCTTGTGGAACTGCGGGTCCCGCTGGCCGAAGGGCACTCCATTGACCCACAGCAGCCAGGTGCGCCACTGACCGGCCGCGGAGGCACCGGCCACCAGGGCGACCAGGGCGGTGACCGCCAGCAGCACCCACTTCTTGTACGGGGCGATGCCCATCCGGTAGCGGTCCAGGCTCTGCTGTTCCACCGACATGGCGCTCAGCGGCGGCCGCAGCCGGTGTGCCAGCCAGATGTTGAACCCCACCGCCAGCGCCATCAGCAGACCGAAGACGGCGAACAGCCCGATCTTGGTGCCCAGGGTGGTGGTGAAGACCGAGGAGTAGTGCACCGAGCGGTACCAGAGCCAGTCGGTCCAGAACCCGGCGAACATCACAAACAGCATGGCCAGCGCGGCCAGCACACCCAGGGTGGTCAGCAGGGTTCTCACGCGCCGGGGCGGCCGGCCGACTCTTATCCGTGGCCCTGTGGGGCCTCCGCCGCGGTCCGGCATCTGGAAAGCCAAGGTGCGCACCTCGAAGTTCGCTGTCGGTGGAGCTGTGGATCCGGGCCCGCGATGGCAGGGCCCAGTGTGGCAACTTACCGAGGGCTTACTCGGTTCCCGTTTTCGGCCCCTGGCAAGGCACGATATTGGGCATGTCCAGCAACACCGGCTCCTCGAGCCTCCCCGACCCCGGCGCCCCCATGGCCGCCAGCCCGCTCACCCGTGCCGTCCTCGAGATCGACGACTACGCCTCCACCCTCGGCTGGGACCAGCCCGCACGCCTGTTCGCCCTGGTGGACACCGCCCGGCTGCGCGCCCAGGAACCCGCGCTGGCCGCCCAGCTCGGCCTGGACCAGCCCGCCGAGGCCGGTTCCGCCCCCTCCTACACCCCCATCGAGCAGGACGAGCTGCCCGCCGGCACCGCCCTGGACAAGTTCCTGGGCACCATCGCCTGGCCGGACGCGGTGGTGGGCTGTGCGCTGACCGTGGAGCGGCTGATGCTGCCGCCGTCCGCCGAGGCCTCGGTGCCGCACGGGATGGGCGAGAAGCAGCTGGCCGCCTGGGTGGCCAGGCACCCGGACCGGCAGGAGGTGCGGATGACGGTGGCCGTGCTGCGGGACGGTGCCCGGGAGTCGGCCATCCGGCTGCGTGAGAAGGACTCCCCGACCGAGGTGCTCACCGGCCCCGACCTGGTGCCCGGCCTGGCCGAGGCGCTGGCGACGACCTTCGCCGAGTAGCGAGCGGGCGGCCTCCGGCCGGGGAAGGGGTCAGCCTGCCGTGCAGCGCGGCAGGCCGGCCGAGTCCCCGGTGCGGATCTTCGCCAGCGCCTTCAGGGCGTCGTCCAGGGAGTCGACCTTGACCAGGGTGAGCCCCGAGGGGGTGTCCTTGGCCGCGGCGGCGCAGTTGTCCTTGGGGGTCAGGAAGTAACGGGCACCCTTGTCCCGGGCGCCCAGGGTTTTCATCTCCACCCCGCCGATCGGCCCGACCTTGCCGTCGTCGTCGATGGTGCCGGTGCCGGCGACGAACTTGCCGCCGGTGAGCCCACCCTTGGTGAGCTTGTCGACTATGCCCAGCGCGAACATCAGCCCGGCACTGGGCCCGCCGACGTCCGCCAGCTTGATGTTGATCGAGAACGGGAAGGTGTGCGCGGTCCCGGCCTGGATACCGACGATCGCCCGCTTGTCCCCCGGCGCCGCCGCGGTGACCAGGCTGACCGTCTCCTCCGTCCTGGGCTGCCGCTTCTCCTTCTCGGCGGCGGCCGCCTCCTTGGCCGGGATCACCCGAAAGGAGACCTGCTGGCCCGGCCGGTGCTTGGTCACCAGCTTGGCCACATCACCGGGCTGCTTGACCTCGGTGCCGTCCACCGCCTTGATCACATCGCCCGCGTGCAGCCGGCCCTCCGCCGGGCTGGCCTTGACCACCGTCGAGACCACCACCCGGCTGCCCACCGTGAAGTGCAGATGCTTCAGCGCCGCCACCTTGGCGCTCTCCTGGGACTGGCTGAACTCCTCGGCGGTCTCCTGGTTCAGCTCGTCCGGCGACTTGTCGTCGGGGTACAGCGTGCTGTGCGGCACCACCAGGTCGTCATTGCTCAGCCAGCCGTAGACCGCCTCTATGAGGTTCATCCGGTACTGCGAGCCGGTGACCCGCACCGTGGTCATATTGAGGTGGCCGCTGTTCTGGTACGTCTCCTGGCCGGAGATCTGCAGCACCGGCTCGCCGCCGTGGTCGCCCAGGGTGTTGACCGTCGGCCCGGGCGACATCTCCGCATAGGGCACGGGGATCAGCACTCCTGCGCAGAGGAGCGCGATCAGCGTCAGCAAGGAGGCGAGCATCGTCGCGGTGCGGCGGGGCATGGAACGACAGTACGGGACGGGTCCGACAGTCCACTCCCGGGGCGGTCCGTCCGGGGCAGCCGAGCGGCTCTCCGACCGGTCAGGCGGCCGAGGAGGGGGGCTGCTGGGCCGAACCCGACCCGGAATCCGAGCGCTCCATCGCCTCACGGAACTTCTCGTACCCCGCCAGCTCCGCGACATCGCCGGCCTTGCGGTTGCGGGCCGCCCAGCTGCCCCACAGCGCCGCCGCGGCGGCCGCGACAACCGGAATCAGCAACCATGCGAGCGCCGCCATGCCGGCCTCCGACCCCTTGACACACCGTTAACTGACCGATGAGCAGATTAATAGCCTGCCGACTCAACGCTCCCGTCAGGGGACCGGTTACGCAACCGGAGGAATACCGTCCGTGCAAACCCCCGTCCTATACCCCGACCCACTCCTCGGTGCCATCCGAGAACCGCTGGTGCTTCCATAGCGGCACCTCACGCTTGAGATCGTCGATCAGCCGCCGGCACGCCTCGAACGCCTCCGCCCGGTGCGGGCAGGACACCGCCACCACCACCGCCAGGTCGCCCACCGCCAGCTCCCCGACCCGGTGCACGGCGGCCAGCGCCCGTACCGGGAAGTCCGCCGCCACCTTCTCCGCGACCCGCCGCAGCTCGGCCTCGGCGGACGGGTGTGCCGAGTAGCCGAGCCCGGCGACGTCCGCGCCGCCGTCGTGGTCCCGGACGGTGCCCACGAAGAGCGCGGTGCCGCCCGCCGCGTCGTCGCCGACGGCGGTGAACGCCTCGTCCACGGACAACGGGGTGTCCCGGATCGCCAGCAGCCGGATCGGGTCGGGGGCGGCCGGTCCGCCGGGATGGTCCTCAGTACGCGCCATGGCGTCCATCGTGCCGTACCCCGGCACCTGCCCCGCCCCGGGCGTCCCTACCGCTTCACCACCCGGCGTCCGGAGGTTCCGCCAAGGCGCGCGGGGCGGCCTACGCCCGGCGGCGGGCCTTGCGCGCCCTGCGCACCAGCGCGGCCGTACCCAGCAGGGCGACCGTCGCACCCGCCGCGCCCGCGGCGGTGGCGTCCTTGCGCCCCAGCCGGCGGCCCGCGACGGTGTGCCGCCCGGCGACCTCCTCCAGCAGCTCGGCCAGCACCTCCTCATTGGTCCAGCGCGGCCGCCAGCCCGCGTCATGCAGCCGGTGGCCGCTGACCACCCAGGGATGCATGGTGTACTCCAGGTCCCCGGCCGGGGAGGGCGTCAGCCCCAGCCGGTGCAGCCGGGAGGCGGCGCCCAGCGCCACCGCCGAGGGCAGCTCCATCCGCCGGATCCCGCTGAGCTCCTCGACCTCCTCCTGCTCCAGCCAGCCGTCACAGCCCACCGCCAGCTCGCCCTCGGCCCTCTCCAGGGCGGCGAACTCCAGCGCGCTGACCAGGTCCTCCACATGACAGAACTGCCAGGCGGGCCGGGAACCGGCCACCACCAGCAGGCGCGGCGACTCGAAGTAGCGGGTGAGCGCGGTGTCGGTGCCGCCGACCAGCACGGCCGGCCGCAGCACGGTCACATTCAGCCCCGGGTGCGCCCGCGGCGCCCGCCTGGCCAGCCGCTCGATCTCCAGCAGGTCGCCGACGCCGGTGGCCTCGGCGGTCGCCCGCAGCTCGGCGTCCTCGGCCAGCGGCACATCGTTGTCCGGATGCGCGCCGTAGACCATCGCCGAGGTGCACAGCACCACCCGGTGCACCCCGGCCGCCGCGGCGGCGGTCAGCACGGTCTGGGTGCCGCGCACGTTGTAGGCGGTGCGGGCGGCCGGATCGGTCTCCAGGTCCAGGTCCAGCGCCAGGTGCACCACCACATCCGCGCCGCGCAGCTTCTCCGCGATGACCGGGTCACGGACGTCCAGGACGTGCCACTGCGCCTCGGTCACATCGCCGCGCCGCTCATCGATGGCGATCACATGCTTGATCTCCTCGGAGGCGGCGAGGCGGCGCGTGAGCAGCGCGCCGACGCCCCGCGCGGCGCCGGTCACGGCGACCACGGGCCGCCGGCCGGGCGGGGTCGTACTGTCTCGCGCGGAACCGTTTCGCGCTGCGCGAACTTCTCGGTCGGGGGAACTCACCGGGCGTCTCCAGCGGTTGTCTTCAGTGCGTACGCGCCATCACCAGTGTCATGAACCGTACGTACCAGGTGACGTCCATCCTGCCGCAGGCCCCGGGACGGGGAAGCACCAAGCCCGGAACCGGAGGAGGTGTCTACGCTGGGTGGTGTTGTCGGGCATTCGCCGTCGGCCCCGGGCCGGCGGCCCTACGAGCCGAGGAAACCCGTGAGTGACACCCCATTCGGATTCGGTCTTCCGCCGGAGGAGCCGGAGGACGGCGACAACGGCAAGAAGAAGGGCGGTGACCAGGGTGGCGGCAGCGACCGCGGGCAGGGGCCCGCGAATCCCTTTGGCTTCGGGGCGGGCGCCGGCGGCGGGGACAACCCCTTCGCCGCGATGTTCGGCTCGATGAACCCCGCCGACCTGGGCGCCGCCTTCCAGCAGCTCGGGCAGATGCTCTCCTACGAGGGCGGCCCGGTGAACTGGGACATGGCCAAGGACATCGCCCGCCAGACCGTCGCCCAGGGCACCGCGGACGGCACCAAGGACGCCAGCGTCACCGACGCCGAGCGGTCCGCCGTCCAGGAGGCCGTGCGCCTGGCCGACCTGTGGCTGGACGGCGTGACCTCGCTGCCCTCCGGCTCCACCTCGGCGGTCGCCTGGAGCCGCGCGGAATGGGTGGAGGCCACCGTTCCGGTGTGGAAGGAGCTGGTGGACCCGGTCGCCGAGCGGGTCGGCGCGGCCATGGGCGGGGTGCTGCCCGAGGAGATGCAGGCCATGGCGGGCCCGCTGCTGGGCATGATGCGCTCCATGGGCGGCGCCATGTTCGGCACCCAGATCGGCCAGGCCGTGGGCGTGCTGGCGGGCGAGGTGGTCGGTTCCACCGACATCGGCCTGCCGCTGGGCCCGTCCGGCAAGGCTGCCCTGCTGCCGGTGAACATCGACGCGCTGGGCTCCGGCCTGGGCGTGCCCAAGGAGGAGGTGCGGCTCTACCTGGCCCTGCGCGAGGCCGCCCACCAGCGGCTGTTCGCCCATGTGCCCTGGCTGCGCTCGCATCTGTTCGGCGCCGTGGAGGGCTACGCCCGCGGCATCAAGGTGGACACGGCCAAGCTGGAGGACGCGGTCGGCCAGCTCGACCCCTCGCATCCCGAGCAGCTCCAGGAGGCCCTGCAGCAGGGCATGTTCCAGCCCGAGGACTCCCCCGAGCAGAAGGCCGCGCTGGCCCGTCTGGAGACCGCGCTGGCCCTGGTCGAGGGCTGGGTGGACGCGGTGGTGCACGCCGCCGCCGAGCCCCACCTGCCGTCGGCGGGCGCGCTGCGCGAGACGCTGCGCCGGCGCCGGGCCAGCGGCGGTCCCGCCGAGCAGACCTTCGCCACCCTGATCGGTCTGGAGCTGCGCCCGCGCCGGCTGCGCGACGCCTCCCGGCTGTGGGCCTCGCTCACCGACGCCCGGGGCGCCGAGGGCCGCGACGCCCTGTGGGAGCACCCCGACATGCTGCCCACCGCCGCCGACCTGGACGACCCGGACGGCTTTGTCCACCGTGAGCACCTGGACTTCTCCGAGCTGGACAAGATGCTCGGCGAGGCGGCCGGGCGCGGTGGCGGCCACGCCGGGGAAAAGGCCGGCGAAAAGGCCGAGGACAAGCCCGAGGAGCCGGGGCAGGACCAGGGCAAGGGTCAGGGCAAGGACTCCGGGGAGTGACCCCGCCGAACCTGCACCAGGACGCCGGGCGGGTCCTCAAGGAGTGGTCCGCCCCGTCCGCCGAGCCCGGGCAGGACGCCCTGCGGCTGGCCTACCTCGACCACCTCCAGGCCCGCCCGGACGGCATGTGGAAGGCCTGCCGGGACGGTCACCTCACGGCCAGCGCCCTGGTCGTCGACCCGGCGGGCTGCCGGGTGCTGCTCACCCTGCACCGCAAGCTGCGGATGTGGCTGCAGACGGGCGGGCACTGCGAACCGCAGGACGCCACCCTGGGCGAGGCCGCGCTGCGCGAGGCCACCGAGGAGTCCGGGGTCGCCGGGCTGACCCTGCTGCCCGGCGGACCGGTGCGCCTGGACCGCCATCACACGCCCTGTGCCTGGCACTTGGATGTGCAGTACGCGGCGCTGGCCCCGGCCGGTGCCGTGCACGCGGTCAGCGACGAGTCACTGGACGTCCGCTGGTTCGCCTACGACGAGGTGGCCTCGGTGGCCGACGAGTCGGTGGTGCGGCTGGTGGAGCGCACCCGCGCCCGGCTGTGACCGGCCGCCGCCGCGGCGGGTGGCCCCTCGGCCGAGGGGGTCATTCGCTGCGGGCGGCGGGCAGGTGGGGCAGCCGGTCGGCGGCCACCACGCCTTCGAGGTAGCCACGGGCCCGCTCGGTGCGGGGGTACGCCTCCAGCAGCCGCCAGAAGTCCGGCCCATGGCCGGGCACCAGCAGGTGCGCCAGCTCATGGAGCAGTACATAGTCGACCACGTACTCGGGCATGCCCTGCAGCCGGTGGGAGAGCCGGATGCTGCCCTCGGCCGGGGTGCAGGAACCCCAGCGGGTGTTCTGGTTGGTGACCCAGCGGACGCTGTCCGGCCTGGCCCGGCCGGACAGATACTGCTCCGACAGCCGGGCGGCGCGGTCGGCCAGCTCGGCATCGCCCAGCATCCGCTTGCTCTCCTGCGCGGCCAGCCGCTCCAGCATCACGCTCACCCAGCGCCGCTCCTCGGCGTCCGACATCCGGGCCGGAATCAGGACGATGGTGCGGTCGCCCTCGCGGTAGGCGGAGACCGTTCTGCGGCGGCGCGCGCTCCGGCGAACCTCGACCGCACCGCTCTCCGCGCCCTTGGCGGGCGGGCTCGAGGCACTGCGCGGTGGTCTTGCGGCACTGTGCAGGGGGTCGACGGGCACGCCCCGACGTTACCCGCTGGCAGCGCGCGAAGTCCCGCCCACCGCCGGGTTGGCGGAGAAACGGGACCCTCGCCAGCGCTTGTACGACAAATACCGGTGCCTGTGGATAACTTCGCACGGCCAGCGCGGCGTAGCTGCATGCTGATGACCACCGACCGGTACCGCGTCCAACACCCGGGCAGGGCCGCCGCCTTGAGGGGGAACCATGCAGACGACCGCCGTATGCGAGCGGACCGCACCGACGTCCTGGCCCGATTCCGGACCGGCTTCCCCGCCCGCCTCCGGCGAACTGCCGGACACCATGCACCCACTGATCAAGCCCGCCCTGCGCCGGGCCTGGCGCAGCCGGGACACCGTGCAGTTCGGGATGACCCGGGCGCATGCGGTGGTGGTGTCCCCGGTGGACACCGCGACGGGCGCCTTCCTCTCCCTGCTGGACGGCACCCGGGGGCTGCCGCTGCTGCGCGAACAGGCCACGGCCATGGGGCTTGAGGAAGGCCGCGCCGACGCCGTGGTTCAGCGGCTGGCCACGGCCGGTCTGCTGGACGACCGTTCCACCGGCCGCGACGGCACCACCTCACCCGCCCCGGGCGCCGCCGGGGACCGACTGCGGCCGGATCTGTTCTCGCTGGCCCTGCTGCATTCCGAGCCGGGGGCGGCGGCTCATCTGCTGGCGGCGCGCCGCCGGGCCCGGGTGCAGGTGCGGGGCGCCGGGCGGGTGGGAGCGGCCGTCGCGGCGCTGCTGTCCGCCTCGGGGGTGGGCAGGGTGGATGTGATGGACGGCGGCTGTGTGGAGCCCTGGGACGCCGGGCCCGGCGGGGTGGATCCCGAGCAGGCCGGGGAGCGGAGGGAGGCGGCGGCACGCCGGGTGGTGCGGCGGACCGCCTCCCAGCCACCGCCCCGGGCGCGGGCCGGCGGCGGGGCCCCGCCCGAACCTCCGCTGTCCCTCACGGTGTTGGCGCCCCGGGACGGCCTGGCGGTCTACGCCCCGGATCCGGCCGGCGCCCGGGAGCTGCTCGCGGCGGGCATCCCGCATCTGTATGCGGGGGTCGTCGAGGCGACCGGGGTGGTGGGTCCGCTGGTGCTGCCCGGCCGGTCGGCCTGCGCGGGCTGTCTGGAGCTGGCCGAGGTGGACCGGGATGCCACCTGGCCCCGGATGCTCGCCCAGTGGCGGTCCGGCCGGCGCTCGGCGGTACCGTCGTGCGACATGGCACTGGCCACGGTGGTGGCGGGGCTGACCGCGTCGTGGGCGCTGGCTTTCCTCGACGGTGGGTCCCGGGTGAACGCGGGGTCACGCCTGGAGCTGGCGCTGCCGGGTCCGGGCTGGTCCTCGCGTCCTGTCGCACCTCATCCGCGGTGCCCCTGCGGTGCGGCGGGATCCGGTGATCCGGACGGCCCCTCGGCCGCCGGAGCGCCGCACGGGAGAATGCACGGGTAACCGCCGTCAGCGGCGTGGCTGTTCAGCTAGTTGGAGGGGCGCATGTCTGATCTACCGCGCAAGGCGGTCGCTCGTACCGCCAAATTGGCCGCGCTGCCACTGGGGTTCGCCGGGCGTACGGCGCTGGGGCTCGGCAAACGCATCGGCGGACGGCCGGCCGAGCTGATCGCCGCGGAGTTGCAGCAGCGCACCGCCGATCAGCTCTTCGCCACCCTGGGCCAGCTCAAGGGCGGGGCGATGAAGCTCGGACAGGCCCTGTCGGTCTTTGAGTCGGCGCTTCCGGAACAGGTGGCCGGCCCCTACCGGGCGGCGCTGACCAAGCTTCAGGAGGCGGCTCCGCCGATGCCGGTGAAGTCGGTGCACGCGGCGCTGGCGGAGCGGCTGGGGCCCGACTGGCCTGATCTTTTCCAGGAGTTCGAGGACAAGCCGGCCGCGGCGGCGTCCATCGGGCAGGTGCACCGGGCCGTCTGGCATGACGGGCGCCAGGTCGCGGTCAAGGTGCAGTATCCGGGAGCGGGCGAGGCGCTGTTGTCCGACCTCACCCAACTGGGGCGGTTCGCAAAGCTGCTGGGGCCGCTGGTTCCGGGGATGGACATCAAGCCGCTGATCTCCGAGCTGCGCGACCGGGTGTCGGAGGAGCTGGACTATGAACTGGAGGCGCGTGCCCAGCGGGCCCACGCCCGGGAGTTCGCCGGGGATCCCGATGTGACCGTGCCCGAGGTGGTGCACCAGAGCGACCAAGTGCTGGTGACGGAGTGGCTGGAGGGGATGCCGCTGTCCGAGGTGATAGCCAACGGCACCCAGGAGCAGCGGGACCGGGCCGGGCAGTTGCTGGCGCGCTTCCTGTTCTCGGGTGCGGCCCGCACCGGGCTGCTGCACGCCGATCCGCATCCGGGCAACTTCCGGCTACTGACCGGGGATGCCCCCGACGGCCCGCCGGAGAGATGGCGGTTGGGGGTGCTGGACTTCGGCACCGTCGACCGGCTGCCGCAGGGGCTGCCGCCGGAGATCGGCACCGCGCTGCGGCTGACGCTGGACGGCGAGGCGGAGGAGGTGCACCAACTGCTGTGCGAGGAGGGCTTCGTCAAGCCGGAGATCGAGCTGGATCCGGGCGCGGTGCTGGACTACCTGCTGCCGATCATCGAGCCGGCGCGCACGGAGGAGTTCACCTTCAGCCGCGACTGGATGCGGGCCCAGGCGGCGCGGATCGCCGATCCTCGGTCCCCCGCCTACCAGTTGGCCCGGCAGCTCAATCTGCCGCCCTCGTACCTGCTGATCCACCGGGTGACCACCAGCACCATCGGGGTGCTGTGCCAGCTGGGGGCCACGGTGCGGCTGCGGGACGAGATGGAGGCCTGGGTCCCCGGGTTCGCGGCCGGCGGTCTCGGTCAGGAGACTCCCGCCTGAGCGGGACGGTGCCCGGGCCCTACCACCAGGAGGAGTCCAGCCGGCCCTCGATCGCTCTGAGGTTGGCCCGGGCGCAGTCGTCGCAGAAGTAGCGGCGGCTGCCGTTCTCCACGGAGCAGGTCCAGGTGGGCGGCGCGCCATCGGCGGCGGTGGCGCCACATCGGGCACACACCGTGTTCCCGGTGGCCTCAGGGTCCAACTGCGCTGGGTCAGGCGTCTTCTGGTCCACCCGGAGACGATATCCCCGTGGGCGGTTCACCGGCGGACAACGCACCCGAACACCGAGGGGCCGGTCCGTTCGGACCGGCCCCCTGTGGTGTGGCCGCATCGGCCGTACCGGCCTGCCGGGTCAGTGCATCACGGCCATGGCCAGGGCCCGGCGGGCCCGCAGTGAGGCCCGCTCGGCCCGGCGCTGCATGCGCCGGGCGGTGGCCAGACGCCAGGCCAGGCGTTCGGCCTCGGCTTCCTGCAGCCGGTCTTGCATTTGGGCTCGGGCCAGGACTTCTGGGATGAGTTGCATTTCGAGGTTCCTGTTCTGGCGCGAGGCGGTCGCACCGGAGGTGTCACGGGCGAAGGACTTGGGGCCGAACGGCTCGGAGATGGGGCGCTGCATGGTCGGATCCTGCTTCTTGGGGTCGTGCGTCAGGGGGTGGTCGATGGTGCCGATGGCGTTCATGCGACGACCGCGTTCTTGCGCGGGCGGCCGCGGGGGCGCTTGCGGGCCACCACCACACCCTGGACGAAGAGTTCGCCGCCCCAGACACCCCACGGCTCGCGGCGGTCCTTGGCGCCGGCCAGGCAGGCCTCGCGCAACGGGCAGGTCTGGCAGAGCGACTTGGCGTACTCCACGTCCGCCGGGGACTCGGCGAAGAAGACCTCGGGGTCGTTGCTGCGGCAGGGGACGGCCACGCCCAGGTTCTCGATCGCGTCGTCGAGGTCGGTCAGGGCGGTGAGGGAAGTCAAGTTGTCCTCCGTGGGGACGGGCGGGGGGATCAAGTCGGTGGCTGACGGGGTGTGCGTCCTGAGTTGCACGGTGTCTTTTCCTCGTCTGTTGTTCCGGCTGGTGGCCGGGCTGGTGTCCCCGGCTGGGGGACAAACAAAAGGGCCGCGGATCCCGGTGTGGGTTCCGCGGCCCTGGAAGGTGCCGACCTGATCACGCGATCAGGCTGGATCTCTCCAGGGTTCGAGCCCACGGAAGGCCCACTGCGAGTGGAGCTGGTACTGCCGCTTCAGGGATCCGGCGCCTTCGGTCTTCGGTGCGAGGGCGCTCGCCGGGGCGAGTGCCGCTGCCGCTGCCGGTTCCACTACCGCAGACGCCTTGGTCGGTCGCTCATTGACCAGGGACGGGACGACGGCGGACATACCGGTGCCGTTGACCGAACCGAACACGGGACGGATGGCGGCGCCGAGCGGAAGCATGGCGAAGACCGGGCGATCGGTCATTTTGTTCGGAATGATGAAGCTGATCATTGGTCTCGCCTCCTCTCGGCGTCTCGGTGACGGATCGGGATCCATCAGATTCGGTTGAGTACAGCACGGAACCAACGGCTCCTGGAAGAACCGTTTGCCTCCGTGTTCGGAAGGCTATGGGTACGCCATCCGACCGCGCAAACTATTTTTCCGGAGACTTTTCCGGTTCCCCTCCGGCGCACAGTGCGAGCAGGTCATCCCCGAACTGGGCGAGCTTGCGTCTCCTCATACCAGGGATGCTCGCCAGCTCGGTTTCGGTTCCCGGCACCGCCTCGGCGATGGCGAGCAGCGTCTTGTCGGTGAAGACGCAGAAGTCGGGCTGGCCCAGCCGCCGGGCCTGTTCGCCCCGCCACTCCAGCAGGCGTTCATAGAGCCCCTCGTCCAGCTCGAAGGGGCAGCCCTCACAGCGCAGCAGCTTGATCTCGCCGGCCTCGGTCAGAGTGCGGCCGCAGACCCGGCAGCGGGCGGGCGCCCGCTGCACCCGGGTACGCGTCCGGCCCCGCTCGGTCCCGGCGGCCATCGGCTCCCAGATGTCCGCCGTCCCGGTCCGGACCGCTTTGGAGCCCGGCCGCAGGCCGTTGAGGAAGTGGCTGGGCCGGCGCGAGGGCCGGCCGCCGGGGGCGCGGGACAGCGCCCAGGAGAGGGTCAGCCGGTGCCGGGCCCGGGTCACTCCGACATAGAGCAGCCGGCGCTCCTCCTCGATCTGCTCATCGGTCTTGGCGTAGGTGATGGGCAGCATGCCCTCGGTGAGCCCGGCCAGGAAGACGGCGTCCCACTCCAGGCCCTTGGCCGCGTGCAGTGAGGCGAGAGTCACACCCTCCACGGTGGGCGCGTGCTGGGCGGCGGCCCGCTCGGCGAGCTCGGCCGAGAAGTCGGCCAGGGTGGCGCCCGGCCGGGCCCGGCCGAAGTCCTCGGCCAGCCGGACCAGCGCGGCCAGCGACTCCCAGCGGTCCCGTACCGCGCCCGAGCCGGCCGGCGGCTCCGGCGTCCAGCCCCGGCTGGAGAGCACCGCGCTCACCTGGGCGGTCAGCTCCTCGGCACCGTCCAGCCGGGGGTCAAGGGCCCCGGCCGCGGCATGGGCCGCGCCGCGCAGCAGCAGCTGGGCCTCGCGCACCTCGGGCCGCTCGAAGAACCGCTCGGCCCCGCGCAGCTGGTAGGGCACCCCGGCGTCGGCCAGTGCCTGCTCATACACCTCGGACTGGGCGTTGATGCGGTACAGCACGGCGATCTCGCTGGCGGGCGTGCCGGAGTCGAGCAGCCGGCGGATCCGCCGGGCGATGCCCTCCGCCTCGGCGGGCTCGTCGGCGAACTCGGCGTACTCCGGCTCCGGTCCGCTCTCCCGCTGGGAGACCAGCTCCAGCCGGTGCTCGGCGGCCCGGCCCCGGGCCTGCGAGAGCAGGCCGTTGGCCAGCCGCACCACCTGGGGCGTGGAGCGGTAGTCGCGGATCAGCTTGACCACCGTGGCACCCGGGTGCCGGACCCGGAAGTTCAGCAGGTGGTCGGGGGTGGCGCCGGTGAAGGAGTAGATGGTCTGGCTGGCGTCGCCGACCACGCAGAGGTTGTCCCGGTCGCCCAGCCACAGGTCCAGCAGGCGCTGCTGCAGGGGGCTGACGTCCTGGTACTCGTCGACCACGAAGTGCTGGTACTGGCGGCGCACGGTCTCGGCGATGTCATGCCGGTCCTGGAGCACGGCCACGGTGAGCAGCAGCACATCCTCGAAGTCGATCACTCCGCGGTCGCGCTTGAGCTGCTCATAGGTGCCGTAGATCCGGGCGATCTCGGCGGGGTCGCGGGGGGCCTGGCGGCCGTGCTTGGCGGCGGCGGCCGGGTAGTCCTCCGGGACGGTCTGGGTGACCTTGGCCCACTCGATCTCGCCGGTGACATCCCGCAGCTCGGTGCGGTCCAGCCGGAGCCGGCAGCGGGCGGCGGCCTCGGTCACCAGCTGGGCCTTGCGCTCCAGCAGCCGGGGCAGCTCGCCGCCGACCGCCTTGGGCCAGAAGTACTGCAGCTGGCGCAGGGCCGCGGAGTGGAAGGTGCGTGCCTGGACTCCGGTGGCGCCCAGCTGGCGCAGCCGGCCGCGCATCTCGCCGGCCGCCCGGTTGGTGAAGGTGACGGCCAGCACACTGGCGGGCTGGAGCACCCCGCAGCGGACGCCATAGGCGATCCGGTGGGTGATCGCCCGGGTCTTGCCGGTACCGGCTCCGGCCAGCACGCACACCGGCCCGTCCAGGGAGGTGGCCACCTCGCGCTGCTCGGGGTCCAGCCCGTCGAGCACCGCGTCCGGGGTCTCCGGCACGGCGGGGAAGAGGGTGGAGTGCGTTGCTGCTGTCACCCCGCCATGCTGCCAGGTTCGCGGAGCAAGCCGGGACCGTCGTCCACAGCCGGGCCCTCCCGGTCATATCAATGCCGGGGAGGCGACGGGAATCCGGAATGCCGGGGAGGCCGGGAATCCGGGAAGGCCGGGGAATGGCCCAAGCCCGTCGCGCGTTCAACCACCGGAACACCACCCACCCCGACCCGCCAAGGAGCCTCGATGTCCGCCGTGACGATGTACAGCACCACCTGGTGCGGCTACTGCCGACGCCTGAAGAGCCAGATGGACCGCGAGGGCATCACGTACAACGAGGTGAACATCGAGCTCGACGCCGACTCGGCGGCCTTTGTGGAGAAGGCCAACGGGGGCAACCAGACCGTCCCCACCCTGCTGTTCGCGGACGGTTCGACGCTCACCAACCCCTCGCTGGCCCAGGTCAAGGCCAAGATCGGCGTCTGACCCGGGCCGGGGCCCACAGCGGGACCCCTACGCCGGTGGGGCCCCTTACGACGGCAGGGGCTCGCCGTACCAGAGCTCGATCAGCCGGGCCGCAATCGAGATTCCGGTGGGAGGCAGCACCTCTCCGGACTCGAACGCGGCCCGCAGGTCTTCCCGGGAGAACCAGCGGGCCTCGTGGATCTCCTCGCCGTCCACCTGTATGTCGGAGGACAGCGCCTGGGCCCGGAAGCCCAGCATCAGGCTGGAGGGGAACGGCCAGGGCTGGCTGGCGACGTACTCCACCGCCCCGACCAGCACCCCGGCCTCCTCGGCGACCTCCCGCCGCACCGCCTGCTCGATGGACTCCCCCGGCTCCACAAAGCCGGCCAGGGTGGAGAAGCGGCCCTCCGGCCAGTGCATCTGCCGGCCCAGCAGCGCCCGGTCCTTCTCATCCGTGACCAGCATGATCACGGCCGGGTCGGTGCGCGGGTAGTGCTCGGCACCACAGGCCGGGCAGCGGCGGATGTGCCCGGCCGCCGCGATCACGGTGCGCTCGCCGCAGCGCGAGCAGAAGCGGTGCAGGCGCTGCCAGTTCTCCAGGGCCACCGCGTGCACCAGCAGCCCGGCGTCGCGCGGGGAGAGCAGCAGTCCGGCCTCGCGTAGCCCGGCGGGGCGCGCCGACTGGTCGATCCGGCCCGGCAGCGCGTCCTTCTGCAGCGCGAAGTAGGCCACCCCGTCCTCGTCCTGGCCCAGGAAGTAGCGGTGCGTCTCGGTGGGCGGGGCCTCGAAGGCGGGGGTCATCACCAGCTCGGTGCGCCCGTCGGGGGTGTCGTCGATCAGGGCCTGGCCGCCGGAGACCACGAAGACCCGGGTCGAGGGGTGGCTCCACGCCGCGGAGAGCCAGGCCTCGTCCAGGCGGTGGTGTGCGGCGCGGTCGATGCCGCTCGCGCCGCTGAGCTTGATCGGCCGGTCGGCGGCTAGATCGGTCCAGGTGGTCACGGCTGCTTCCAACTCCCCCTGCGAATGGTGGTGTTACGTCGTGGTGCGGATCGCCGGCTCAGCCGGCGAGTTCGCCCCACAGATAGGCGGCGGTCTCCACGCCCTTCATCAGAAGGCCGAGTTCCACCTTCTCGTTCGGCGCGTGCCAGCCGTCCGAGGGCACCGAGATGCCCAGGAACAGCACGGGGACGCCGAGCACGTCCTGCAGATCGGCGGCCGGTCCGGAGCCGCCCTCCCGGGTGAAGCGCACCGGCTGCTCGAAGGCGCGCTCCATCGACCGTACGACGGCCCGCAGCGCCGGGTCGTCCAGCGGTGTCAGGCAGGGCCGGGTGGTGCCCCAGAAGTGGATCTCGTGGCGGATGCCCTCGGGCAGCCGCTCGGCCACCCAGGCGCGCAGCGCCTGCTGGATGCCCTCCGCGTCCTGGCCGGCCACCAGCCGGAAGGAGAGCTTCAGCTGGGCCCTGGACGGCACGATGGTCTTGCTGCCCGGGCCCTGGTAGCCGCCGGAGATCCCGTTGACCTCGGCGGTGGGCCGGGCCCAGACCCGCTCCAGGGTGGTGAAGCCGGTCTCGCCCAGGGTGCCGTGCGAGTGGGCGGTGCGCTGCCAGCGCTTCTCGTCGAAGGGCAGCTCGGCGAAGAGCTCGCGCTCGCGGTCGGTCAGTTCCACGATGCCGTCGTAGAAGCCGGGGACGGACACCCGGCGGTCCTCGTCGTGCAGGGCCGCGGCCAGCCGGGCGGCCTCGGTGGCCGGGTTGGGCACCGCACCGCCGAAGGAGCCGGAGTGGATGTCCTGGTCCGGGCCGTGGAGGTCGATCTGGCAGTCGATCAGGCCGCGCATCCCGGTGCAGACGGTGGGGGTGTCCTCGGCCCACATGCCGGTGTCGGAGACGATCACCGCGTCACAGGCCAGCCGGTCGGCGCGCTCGCGGATCAGGGCCGGGAAGTTCGGCGAGCCGATCTCCTCCTCGCCCTCCACGATCAGCTTGAGGTTGACGGCGGGCGCGGTGCGGCCGGTGGCGGCCAGGTGGGCGCGCAGGCCCAGGGTGTGGAAGAAGACCTGCCCCTTGTCGTCGGCGGCGCCCCGGGCGTACAGCCGGCCGTCCTTGATCACCGGCTCGAAGGGCTCGGTGTGCCAGCCGTCCTCCCGGGCGGCGGGCTGGACGTCATGGTGCCCGTAGACCAGCACGGTGGGCGCGTCCTCGGCGCCGCAGGGCCACTCGGCGAAGACCGCCGGGCCGCCGGGCGTCTCCCAGATCTCCACGGTGGGGAAGCCGGTCTCGGTGAGCTTGGCCGCCAGCCAGTCGGCGCTGCGCCGCACGTCGGCCGCGCGGCCGGGGTCGGCCGAGACGGACGGGATGCGCAGCCACTCGGCGAGGTCGTCGAGGAAGGCGGCACGGTGCGTGTCGATATAGCTGCGGACGGCGCTGTCCGGGGTGGGGCTCATGCCGTCGAGCCTATCCGGACACCCGCGGTAACCGGGACCGGTGTTTCCTTCCTCACCACCTCATCCGTCATCTTCGCCCGTGACCTTCGTCGCCCTCCAGCAGGATCCGCTCCAGCCCGGCGCGGTCGGGCAGGCCGGACGGGCGGACCACCTCGCCGTCACGGACATAGACAAAGGCGGCGCTCACCGCGGACAGCGGCAGACGGTGCCGCTCGGCCCAGGCCAGCCGGTAGACGGCCAGCTGGAGCGGGTCGGCGTCATGGCGGCGGTGGGTCTTCCAGTCGACGATCTCGAAGGTGCCGGGCTGTTCGCCCGGGTAGACCGCGTCGATCCGGCCGCGGATCACCCGGCCGGCCAGGGCGAGCTGGAACGGTGCCTCCACCCGGTAGGGGGTGCGCCGGGCGTAAGGGGTGCGCTCGAACGCCTCCTTGAGCGCCGCCAGGTCGCGCTCGTCGGCGATCTCCGGCTCGTCCTCGGCGCCGCCGGGCAGCTCATCCGGGCCCAGCAGGGGCAGTGGCAGGGCCTCGAACCGGGACTCCACCCAGGCGTGGAACCGGGTGCCGCGCCGCGCGGCGGGCTGCGGCGGCCGCGGCATGGGCCGGGCCAGCTCCCGGGCGAAGGCGTCCGGGTCGGCCGCGAGCCGGGTGAGCTCGGTGGCGGTCAGCGAGGCCGGCACCAGGACGTCGCGCACGGCGGCCCGGGCCCGGCGCAGCTCACCGGCGAGCGAGCCGAGGTCTCTGTCCCAGGAGGCGATCAGGCGCGCCTCCTCCGGAGTGAGCACCTCGTCTTCGTGCCGGGGGGCGGGCAGCGGGCCCCGGCCGCCGGAGCCTTCGGCGACGCCCCGCCCGGGACGCGCACCGGTGTCCGGGCCCCCCGGGCGGCCGTCGGCCGGCACGTCATCGGCGAACTCGTCCCGTGCGTACGGCGGTTCGCTCGGCTCCCAGGCCGGATCGCCTTCCGGACGGACGGTGTCCGGGCCGGAGTCCGGCTGTGCGCGCCCGGCCGGCGCACCGTCGGCGAACCCGGCCCGCGCGTGCGGCAGCCCATCCGGCTCCCCGGCCGGGCCGCTCTCCGGACGGACCGAATCCGGCCCGGAGGGCGACGGCACACCGTCGGTCCCCGGGCCGGGACGATCAGCGGCCGGCGCGCCGCCCGCGAACTCGGCCCGACCGTGCGGCAGTTCACCCTGCTCGTCCTCCGGACGGACGCTGGACAGCGCGTCCCAGTCCATCGGCCCGGCGAACTCGGGGAACTCGCCCTCCTCCGGCGGAGGCGGCCAGTCCGGGTCGTAGGCGTATGCGTGCGCGTGCCCGGGACCGGGGTCCCGGTCCGGCGCGGTGGCATGCGGTTCACCGGCCGCACGGTCCGTCCGCGCCTCGGCGGGCAAGTCGGCGCCCTCCTCCTCGAGTTGACGCTCAAGGCGCGCCCGTACCTCCGCGGCGGCGGCCCGGCGCAGGGTCAGGGCCGTGCGGTCCAGCGGCAGTGGCCAGGCCAGGTCGGCCTCGCGCTCGGCCAGCGCGGGGTTGCCGGTGCCCTCCTCGGGCGGGTCGGCCCAGATCTCGATCTCGCCGTGGCCGGCCTCGCAGTGCTCGCGCAGGGCGTTCAGGAAGGCGGACGGGCCGCGCGGGCGCTTCTGTTCCGGGCCCCACCAGTGGGCGGAGGCCAGCAGCAGGGAGCGGGGGCGGGTGAAGGTCACATAGCCCAGGCGGAGTTCCTCGATCCGCTGGTGTTCCTTCATGGCGGCCTTGAAGGCGGCCAGCCCCTTGGCATCGAAGGCGGCCGGCTCGGGCAGGGTGTCCGCGTCGCCGCGCAGGGCGTGCGGCAGCACCCTGGCCTGGGCGGTCCACAGGTCGCGGGACTGTTCGCTGGGGAAGGCGCGGGCGGTCAGGCCGGGGACGGCGACCACATCCCACTCCAGGCCCTTGGACTTGTGCGCGGTGAGCACCTTGACGGTGTCCTCCCCGCCGGGCAGCGCGTTGTCCAGCCCCTTCTCGTACTGGACGGCGGTGCGCAGGAAGCCCAGGAAGGCGAGCAGCCCGGCCTCGCCGTCCAGCCCGGCGAAGGAGGCGGCGATGTCCAGGAACTGGGTGAGCGTCTCCCGGCGGCGGGCAGCCAGGGCCTGCGGGGAGGCGGAGAGCTCCACCTCCAGGCCGGTGGTGGCCAGCACCCGGTGCAGCACGTCCATCAACGGGTCGGCCAGGCAGCGGCGCAGCTCACGCAGTTCGGCGGCGAGGCGGGCGAAGCGCACCCGGGCCTCGGCGGAGAACGGCAGGCCGTCATCCGTTTCCTGGCCGGACCGGCCGGTCAGGAAGGTGTCCAGGGCATCGGCCAGGGAGATGGTCTCGGCCGGGTCCCGGCCCTCGACCGCCTCGGCCAGCCGCCGCTCCGGGTCGGTGCCCGCGCTGCCGTACGGCACCAGGGTGCGGGCCCGGCGGCCCAGCAGCGCCAGGTCGCGCCGGCCGATCCGCCAGCGCGGGCCGGTCAGCAGCCGCACCAGCGAGGCGTTGGCGGTGGGGTCCTGGAGCACCTCGCAGACGGCGACCAGGTCGGCGATCTCCGGCAGGTGCAGCAGCCCGGACAGCCCGACCACCTCGACCGGGATGTCCCGGGACACCAACTCGCCCTGGATCCGGGCGAAGTCGGTGGCAGTGCGGCAGAGCACCGCGATGGCGCCCGGCCGGGTGCCGGTGCGCACCAGGTGGGAGATGGAGTCGGCCAGCCAGGCCAGTTCCTCGGTGTGGGTGGGCAGCAGGGCGCACCGGACCAGGCCGTCGTGCTCGGCGCCGGGCGCCGGGCGCAACGCCTCCACCCCCTCGTGGCGCTCACGCAGCTCGGCGGCCAGCCCGTTGGCCAGGCGCAGCAGCCGGCCGCCGCTGCGGCGGTTCTCGCTGAGCGACTGACGGCGGGCGGGACGGCCGTCGGCGTGCGGGAAGTGCCGGGGGAAGTCGTCCAGGTTGGCCACCGAGGCGCCGCGCCAGCCGTAGATGGCCTGGCAGGGGTCGCCGACCGCGGTCACCGGGTGGCCGGTTCCCTCGCCGAACAGCCCTGCCAGCAGCAGGCGTTGAGCCACCGAGGTGTCCTGGTACTCATCCAGCAGCACCACTTGGAACTGTTCGCGCAGCAGCCGCCCCACCTCCGGGCGGGTACGGGCCAGTTCGGCGCAGCGGGCGATCTGGTCGCCGAAGTCCAGCAGGCCGCGCCGCCGTTTCTCGGCCCGGTAGGCGCCGACCAGGCCGAGCAGTTCCAGCCGGGCGCGGGCCGCCTCCGGCACCTTGCGCAGGTCGGCGTTGGAGAGTCTGGCGTCCTCCAGGCAGGCCAGCAGCCCGGTGTCATGGGCGCGCAGCTGGTCCGGCTCCACCAGGTGCTCGGCGAGTTCGCCGTCCAGGGCGAGCAGGTCGGCGACCAGGTCGCCGAACGGGCGGGTGAGCGAGGGGTAGGGGCCGGGGGCGGCGCGCAGCACCCGGGCGGCCAGCTGGTAGCGGGTGGCGTCGGCGAGCAGCCGGACGTCGGGCTCCAGGCCGATGCGCAGGCCGTGGTCCTTCAGCAGCCGGCCGGCGAAGGCGTGGTAGGTGGAGATCTGCGGTTCGCCGGTGGCGCCGTCGTCCAGCGGCCCGGCGCCGTCCGGCGGCCCGGCGTGGATCCCGGCCTGGGCCAGGGCCTTGCGCACCCGCTCGGCCAGCTCGCCGGCCGCCTTGTTGGTGAAGGTGAGCCCCAGCACCCGCTCGGGGGCGACCTGGCCGGTGCCCACCAGCCAGACCACCCGGGCGGCCATCACCGTGGTCTTGCCGGACCCGGCGCCGGCCACGATGACCTGCGGGGCGGGCGGCGCGGTGATGCAGGCCGTCTGCTCCGGGGTGAAGGGGATGCCCAGCAGCTCCTTGAGCTGCTCGGGGTCGGTCAGGCGCGGGGTCACGATCGAAAACGCTAACCGGACCCACTGACAATGCCCTATTCGATCAACCGGCTATTCGATCACCCGGTTGCTCGGCCGCCCGGCTATTCGATCACCTGGCGGCCTTCGGGCCGGGCCGAGCAGGAGGCGCGGAAGGAGCAGTGGCCGCAGTGCGGGCCGCTGCGTGGGGCGAAGCGCTCCTCCAGGACCCGGCCGGCCGCCTCGGCGAGCAGCTCGCCGATCCAGTCGCCGTCCGCCGCCTCGCCGGGCGGCGGCTGGCCCTGGACCTTGGGCAGGGCGTCCCCGCCGTCCTTGCGGGTGGCGCCCTGGCGCAGGTGCACCAGCTCGGCGCCGCCGGCCCGGGGCCGTACCCCGCCGAACGCCTCGTCGGCCGCGCCCTGCTCCAGGGCCAGCTGGTAGACGGCGAGCTGGGGGTGGTGGGCGACTTCGTCCGCGCTGGGCGCGCTGCGGCCGGTCTTGAAGTCGACCACATAGGCGTGGCCCCCGGCGTCCTTCTCCAGCCGGTCCATGGAGCCGCGCACCCGGATCCGGTACCGGCCGGCCTCCAGGGTGACATCGAAGCCGTGCTCGGTGGCGACCACGGTGCGGCCGCGCTCCAGGATGTGCCAGCGCAGGAAGCGTTCCAGGGCGGCGCGGGCGTTCTCCTTCTCCTGCCGGGATTTGAAGGGGGCGTCGAAGGCCAGCGCGTCCCAGACCGTGTCCAGGCGTTCCATCAGCACGGACAGGTCGGCGGGGGTACGGCCGGAGGCCACCTCGTCGGCGAGGACATGCACCACATTGCCGAAGCCCTGGGCGGCGGTGGCCGGGGCGTCCGCCTTCACCTCGCGGCCCAGGAACCACTGGAGGGAGCAGGTGTTGGCCAGCTGGTCGAGGGCGGAGCCGGAGAGGGCCAGCGGCTGTCCGGGGTCGCGCAGCGGGGCGGGGCTGTGCGTGGTCTCGTCCAGGCCCCACCAGCGGTCGGGGTGGGCGGCGGGCACCAGCGGCTGGCCCTCGTCGTCGCGCAGCGCGGCCAGCCGGGCCAGCCGCTGGGCGGCGGCGGCGCGCAGCGCGGCGGAGGCGCCGGGGTCGACGGTGGTGGCGCGCAGCTCGGCGACCAGGGCGGCGACGGCCAGCGGGCGGCGCGGGCGCTGGGTTATGTCGGCCGGCTGGACGCCGAGTTCGGCGAGGAAGCGGGAGGGCTGGTCGCCGTCCTCGGCGGCGGACTTGACGGCGGTGACCACCAGGCGGTCGCGGGCGCGGGTGGCGGCGACATAGAACAGCCGGCGTTCCTCGGCCAGCAGGGCGGCCTGGCTGAGCGGTTCGGTGATGCCGTCGCGGCCTATCCGGTCGGCTTCCAGCAGGGAGCCGCGGCGGCGCAGGTCGGGCCAGAGGCCCTCCTGGACGCCGGCCACCACCACCAGCCGCCATTCCAGGCCCTTGGCGCGGTGCGCGGTCATCAGCCGGACGGCGTCCGGGCGGACGGCGCGGCGGGTGAGGGTGTCGGCGGCGATGTCCTGGGCGTCCAGCTCGTCCAGGAAGTTCAGGGCGCCGGGGCCGCCGGTGTGCTCGTCCGCCCGGGCCGCGGTCTCGAACAGGGCGCACACCGCGTCCAGGTCACGGTCGGCGTTGCGGCCGGCGGCGCCGCCGCGGTGGGCGGAGCGGCGCAGCCGGTCGGGCCAGGGGGTGCCGTTCCACAGCGTCCAGAGGGCGTCCTCGACGGTGCGGCCCCGGGCGAGGAGCTCATGTGCCGTGCGCAGCAGCGCACCCAGGCGGTGGGCGGCCTTGGCGTACGAGGGGTCGTGCGCGACCAAGCGTTCCGGCTCGGCGAGGGCCTCGGCGATCAGGGTGTCGGAGGGGCGGGGGACGGGGTTGCCCGCGGTGCGCTCTTCTTCTCTGAGCGCCCGGCCCAGGCGGCGCAGGTCGGTGCCGTCCATGCCGGCGAGGGGTGAGGTCAGCAGGTCCAGTGCGGCCTCGGGGGTCAGCCGGACCCGTGGGGAGTCCGCCGGCTCGGCCACCACCCGCAGCGCGGTCAGCAGCGGGGCCACCGCGGGCTCGTGCCGCAGCGGGACATCGTCGCCGTCGACCTCCACCGGCACTCCGGCCGAGGTCAGCGCGCGGCGTACGGACGGCAGGGAGCGGGCGCCGGCCCGGACCAGCACCGCCATCTCGCCCCAGGGGACGCCGTCCTCCAGGTGGGCCCGGCGCAGGATGTCGGCGATGTTGTCGGTCTCGGCGCTGGGCGTCGGGTAGGTGTACGCCTCCACTTGGCCGCCCCGGCGGGCGGCGGTCAGCTCGCGGTGGGCGCGGACGGCCGCGGCCGGCAGCCGGGTGAGCGGCATCCGGTGGGTGAGCAGCCGGGTGGCGGCCAGCAGGCCGGCGCCGGAGCGGCGGGCGGTGGTGAGCACCGCGACCGGGGCGGGGGTGCCGTCGGCGCGCGGGAAGGCGTGCGGGAAGTCCAGGATGCCGCCCACGTCGGCGCCCCGGAAGGCATAAATGGACTGGTCGGGGTCGCCAAAGGCGACCAGAGTACGGCCGCCCGTCGCCCGGCCACCACCCCTCATCGACGTGCTTCGCACGGCCCCGCTGTATCCGGCCAGCGCCCGCAGCAGCCGCGCCTGGGCCGCGTCGGTGTCCTGGTACTCGTCCACGAAGACCGCGTCATAGGAGCGGGCCAGCTCCGCCGCCACCTCCGGCCGCTCGGCCAGCAGCACCGCCCGGTGCACCAGCTCGGCGTAGTCGATCACGCCGCGCATATCGAGCACATCCAGGTACTCGGCCAGGAAGCCGGCGGCGGCCGCCCAGTCGGTGCGGCCGTTGCGGGCGGCGAAGGCGCCCAGCGCCCCGGGGTCCAGGCCCAGTTCCCGGCTGCGGGCCAGCACCGCGCGGACCTCGTTGGCGAAGCCCCGGGTGGTCAGGCAGGCGCGCAGCTCCTCCGGCCAGCGCACCCGCTCCCGTCCCTCGCGTTCCAACTCGGCCTGGCCGGCGAGCAGTTCACGGACGGCCACATCCTGCTCGGGGCCGGAGAGCAGCCGCAGCGGGTCGGCGAAGAGATCGGCGTCCCGGTGGGTGCGGACCAGTCCATAGCAATAGGAGTGGAAGGTAGTGGCCTGCGGACCCTGCGCGCCCCCCAGGCGCGCCGCCATCCGGTCGCGCAGTTCCACGGCGGCCTTGCGGCTGAAGGTGAGCACCAGCACCCGTTCCGGGTCGGTGCCCCGCCGGACCCGGTCCACCACCGCTTCCACCAGCGTGGTGGTCTTCCCGGTGCCGGGGCCGGCCAGCACCAGCAGCGGCCCCTGCCGGTGCTCAACCACGGCCCGCTGGGCGGCGTCCAGTTCAGGAGGAGCCACCCGCTCCGGCCTGGTGCGGACGAGCCGGTAGCCACCCGGGGCGGTGGCGGCGGCGAGGGAGAGGGTCGAGCTCACGTGGGTTGCCGGTCCTGATGGGTTCGCGGGGAGAGGTGGTGCCGTCGGTGGGGAAGTCGGAAAGGGAGACCCCCGACGCTACGCCAGGATGCCCCCGGGTCGCAGGGCGTCCCCCGGGTCACCATGGCCCTGCTCCCGCCTCATCCCTTCGGGTGTCGCTGTCCCCCCGGCCCCGCTCAGGTGGCGCGATTCACACCGGGATCGCCCCCATCGGGACCGCCCACGGCGGGCACACCGTCCCAGCGCGCCCGGGCCATCGCCAGCCGCGGCCCCGAGGGGCCCTCGCGCAGCGGTGTGCCCTCCACCCGGTAGTGCTCCAGGGCGCGTGCCTCATGGCCGGGCAGCAGGGCGCCGTCCGCCCGGACCACCCGCCACCAGGGCACCGCGCCGCCATAGAGGGCCATCACCCGGCCCACCTGCCGGGGACCTCCCACCCGTCGCCCACCACCACCCTCCACCGGAAGCCCTTCGGGCTGCTCCTCTTGTGCCAGCCACTCGGCGACATCGCCGTAGGTCATCACCCGGCCCGGCGGGATCTCCTCGGCGACGGCCAGCACCCGTTCCGCGTATTCCGGCAGCGCGTCCATTCCGCCCATCCTGCCCCAGCCCTCGGACATCGGCCCCGGCCCTGTCCGGAGTCCGGTATTCCACAAGATCACCCAGAGTGCGCAGCGGCAATACAGGGCGTACGATCCTTTGGCCGCGCCCCTGAAGTGCACCCTGCTACCCCCGCGCCCGGCCGGGCCATGCCACCATCTTCCGGGCGGTGACGGTGATACGAGAACGAGAAGACCAGGAAGAGTCGGACGAACCACAGGGCGCGCAGCCTCCCCAGGAGGAGCACCGCGCTCCCCAGGGGCTGCCCGGCGACGGAGGAACGGGGGCACACGGCTCGTACCCCTGCGACAACGAGGACGGCGAGATCCACATCGACAAGGTCTCCGGCGACGAGCCCCTGCTTCCGGCCCGCGTCCACCGCCCCGCCGACCTGGTGCGCCTCTTCCTGGGCATCCTGGGCATCGCCCTGGTGCTGGCCCTGGCCGCGTTCGCGCACCAGACCACCACCGGCCTGGCGCAGGACATCCATGAGAGCGCCGGTCATGCGCCGCAGCTGCTGGCCAATCTCGCCGGGCTCACCGCCAATGTGGCGATCTTCATCGTCCCGGTGGCCTTCGCGGTGGAACGGCTGATCAAGCGGGACGGGCTGCGGGTCGCCGACGGCGTGCTGGCCGCGGTGCTCGCCCATGGCGTCTCGCTGGCCACCGACCTCTGGGTGGCCAAGGCCGCCCCCGAGTCCATCCACCAGGCGCTGATCCGGGTCACCCCGGGCGGCGGTGTCACCGACCCGGTGCACGGCTACCTCTCCCCGGTGATCGCCTATATGACGGCGGTGGGCATGTCCCGCCGCCCGCGCTGGCGGATCGCCATGTGGGCGGTGCTGCTGCTGGACGCCTTCGCGGTTCTGGTCAACGGCTACACCACCCCGTTCTCCATCGTGATCACGGTCCTCATCGGCTGGACCGTCGCCTATGGCACCCTCTACGCCGTCGGCTCCCCCAATGTCCGCCCCACCGGCCAGCACCTGCTGGCCGGCCTGCGCCGGGTGGGCTTCAAGCCGGTCACCGCGCTGCGCACCGAGGAGCCCGCCGAGCACGTCCACCACGACCGGGGCCGCCGCTACATCGTCACCCTGGAGGACGGGCCGCCGCTGGATGTCACCGTGGTGGACCGGGAGCAGCAGGCCCAGGGCTTCTTCTACCGCCTCTGGCAGCGTCTGGCGCTGCGCGGCATCATCCAGCGCCGCAACCTGCAGTCGCTGCGCCAGGCGCTGGAGCAGGAGGCCCTGCTGGCCTATGCCGCCATCGCCGCGGGCGCCAACGCCCCCAAGCTGATCGCCACCTCCGAGCTGGGCCCGGACGCGGTGATGCTGGTGTACGAGCATGTGGCCGGCCGCACCCTGGACACCATCCCGGACCAGGAGATCACCGACGAGCTGATGGCCAGCGCCTGGCACCAGGTACGGGCCCTGCAGTCCCGCCGGATCGCCCACCGCCGGCTGGACGGCGACGCCCTGCTGGTGGATCGTTCCGGCAATGTGGTCCTCACCGACCTGCGCGGCGGCGAGATCGCCGCCGGTGACCTGGTGCTGCGCATGGACGTGTCACAGCTGCTGGTCACCCTGGCGCTGCGGGTGGGCCCGGAGCGTGCGGTGGCCACCGCGGTGAATGTGCTGGGCCCGGACGCCGTCGCCAACAGCCTGCCGCTGCTCCAGCCGCTGGCGCTCAGCCGGGTCAGCCGGGCGGCGCTGCGCAAGCTGGCCCGGGAACGGGCCGAGCGGGAGCGCGAGACGGTGCTGGCCAACGCCCGGGCGGCCAAGGAGGCCAAGGAGGCGGCGCGCGCCCCGGAGACCGACCGCAAGACCCTCAAGGCGGCCGAGAAGGCCGAGCGCCAGGCCGAGAAGAAGGCCGTGGACGAGGCCCTGGAGGAGGCCCGCGAGGAGGACCCGCTGGTCAAGATCCGCCAGCAGGTGCTGCTGATCCGTCCGCAGGCCCCGATAGAGCCGGTGCGGCTGGAGCGGATCAAGCCCCGGACCCTGATCAGCTTTGTGGCCGGTGCCTTCGCCGCCTACTTCCTGCTCACCCAGCTCACCCACATCCAGTTCGGCAAGCTGGTGGACCAGGCCAACTGGATCTGGGTGGCGGTGGCGGTGGCCTTCCAGGTCCTGACCTATGTCGCGGCCGCGATGAGCCTGCTGGGCTTCGTCCCGGAGAAGGTGGGCTTCGGCCGCACCGTGCTGGCCCAGGTGGCGGGCTCCTTCGTCAAGGTGGTGGCTCCGGCCGCGGTGGGCGGCGTGGCGCTCAACACCCGCTTCCTGCAACGGGCGGGTGTACGGCCCGGGCTGGCGGTGGCCAGTGTGGGCGCCTCCCAGCTCTTCGGCCTGGCCTGCCACATCATGCTGCTGCTGTCCTTCGGCTATGTCACCGGCACCGAGCGCAGCTCCTCGCTGGGCCCCTCCCGCACCGTGATCGGCGGTCTGCTGACCGCGGCGGTCCTGGTGCTGGTGGTGGCGGCCATCCCGGTGCTGCGCAAGTTTGTCTCCACCCGGGTGCGTTCGCTGTTCGCCGGGGTGGTGCCGCGCATGCTGGATGTGCTCCAGCGCCCCCAGAAGCTGCTCTCCGGCATCGGCGGCATGCTGCTGCTGACAGCGGCCAATGTGATGTGCCTGGACGCCGCCATCCGTGCCTTCGGCGGCGGACTGAGCTATGCCAGCACCGCGGTGGTCTTCCTGACCGCCAACGCCCTGGGCTCGGCCGCGCCCACGCCGGGCGGGGTGGGCGCGGTGGAGTTCGCCATGACCGGTGCCCTGACCTTCGCCGGGCTGCCCGCCGAGCATGCCGCGCCCGCGGTGCTGCTGTTCCGTCTGATGACGCTATGGCTGCCGGTGCTGCCCGGCTGGATCTCCTTCACCCATCTCACCCGCAAGGGAGCGATCTAGGATCGCCTTGCAGATGCGAGCCCAACGCCCCTAACGTGCCGCATATGCGGTCCTACACCATTGGCCGGGCAGCGCGGCTGCTCGGCGTCAGCCCCGACACCGTGCGCCGCTGGGCGGACGCCGGACGGATCCCCACCGAACGGGACGAGTCCGGCAAGCGCACCATTCAGGGCCCCGATCTGGCCACCTTCTCGGTGGCCCTGGCGGCCGACGCGGCGGACGGCGGCGAGCAGGAGTCCCACACCTCCGCCCGTAACGCCTTCCCCGGCATCATCACCGCCGTCAAGCTCGGCGATGTCGCTGCCCAGGTGGAGATCCAGGCCGGCCCGCACCGGCTGGTCTCGCTGCTGACCCGTGAGGCGGTGGAGGAACTCGGGCTGGCCGTCGGCATGGAGGCCGTCGCCCGGGTCAAGGCCACCAATGTGCACATCGACCGCGCCGACCGCGCCTGACCCGCAATCCCTGGAGCCCTCCATGCGCCGCAAGTCCGCCGCTGCCGTCGTGGCCGCCGCCCTGCTGATCCCCCTGGCCGCCTGCTCCTCGTCCAAGGACGAGGGGAAGGGCGAGGGGAAGGACAGCGGGAAGACCACACTCACCGTGCTGGCCGCCGCCTCCCTGACCGACGTCTTCAAGCAGGAAGGCGCCGCCTACGAGAAGGCACACCCCGGCACCACCGTGAAGTTCTCCTTCGCCGGCTCCCAGGAACTGGCCGCGCAGGTGCGCCAGGGAGCACCGGCCGACGCGCTGGTCACCGCGGACACCAAGACCATGGACGGGCTGCGCTCGGACACCGGCACCCCCGCCCTGATCGCCAGGAACCGGCTGGTCATCGCCACCGCCAAGGGCAATCCCAAGGGTGTGAAGGACCTGTCCGGCCTGGCTGACAGCAAACTCAAGGTGGTGCTCGCCGCCCCCCAGGTGCCGGTGGGCCGCTACAGCAAGCAGGTGCTGGACCGGCAGCACATCACGGCGCATCCGGTCTCCCAGGAGCCCAGCGTGCGCGCGGTGTTGAGCAAGGTCTCGATGGGCGAGGCGGACGCGGGGATCGTCTATGTCACCGATGCGGCGGCGGCCAAGGGGAAGGTGGCCACGGTCGACATTCCGGACGCACAGAACGCGGTGGCCTCCTATCCGGCCGCGGCCCTGAAGTCCTCGCGGCATGCCGACGCGGCGGCCGACTTCGTCAAGTGGCTTGCCTCCCCCGACGCCCAGAAGCTGCTGCACGCGGCCGGTTTCCAACAGCCGTGAGGCGCACGCCCCTTGCCCTGACCCTGCCCGCCGGGCTGGCGGTGCTCTTCCTGCTGCTGCCGCTGAGCGGGGTGCTGGCCCGCACTCCCTGGAGCACCCTGCCGTCCCGGCTGGGCTCCACCGAGGTGCGCTCGGCGCTGACACTCTCCCTGACGGTGTCCGGCTGGGCCCTGCTGCTGAGCCTGTGCCTGGGGGTGCCGCTGGCCTGGCTGCTGGCCCGAACGGACTTCCCCGGCAAGGCATGGGTGCGCTGCCTGGTGATGCTGCCGATGGTGCTGCCCCCCACGGTGGCCGGAGTGGCGCTGCTCCAGGGGTACGGGCGGCGCGGGATCGCCGGCGGCTGGCTGGCCTCCCTCGGCATCACCCTGCCGTTCTCCACCGCGGGGGCGGTGGTGGCGGCCACGTTTGTCGCCATGCCCTTCCTGGTGGTGAGCCTGGAGGGGGCGCTGGCCGGGCTGGACGTCCGCCATGAGGAGGCGGCGGCGTCCCTGGGCGCGGCGCCGCTGCGGGTGTTCGCCACGGTGACCCTGCCGATGGTCGCGCCCGGGCTGGTCGCCGGGGCGGCGCTGTGCTGGGCGCGGGCGCTGGGCGAGTTCGGGGCGACGATCACCTTCGCGGGCAACCTTCCTGAGGTCACCCAGACCTTGCCGCTCCAGGTGTACCTGCTGTTGCAGGACGATCCGGCGGGGGCGACGGCGGTCTCCTTGCTGCTGCTGGTGATCGCCTCGGGGGTGCTGGTCTCGCTACGGGGCCGCTGGCTGGGTGCGGCGGCCGCCGACGGCGCTCAGCCCCCGCAGGCGACCTCGGCCGGCCCCGCGCCGGGTCAGGGGTGGTGCGGGTGGGATGCCTCACGCGCCGAAGGCGCGTGCCCCGAGACGGCGCCGCACCCGGCACCGGCGGATCCCCTCCAGGCCACCCTCACCGGCGCCGTCAACGCCACCCTCGACATCCCGGCCGGCACCACCGTCGCCCTCGTCGGCCCCAACGGCGCCGGAAAAACCACCCTGTTGCGAGCGCTGCTCGGCATAACCCAACGCGCCACCGCAACCCACCTGCGCCTGGGAGAGACGGACCCCACAACCCCCGCCCACCGGCGCCGCATCGCCTGGGTCCCCCAGGACGGCGCCCTCTTCCCCCACCTCACCGCCCTCGCCAACACCGCCTACGGCCTGCGCGCCCAGGGCGTCCCCCGGGCCGAGGCACGCCGCCAAGCCCAGCAATGGCTGGACCGGCTCGGCATCGGCGACCTGGCGCACCGCAGGCCAAAGGCGCTCAGCGGCGGCCAGGCCCAGCGCGTGGCCCTGGCCCGCGCCCTGGCCGCACGCCCCCGGCTGCTGCTGCTGGACGAGCCGCTGGCGGCTCTGGACCAGTCCACCCGGGCCCGCGTCCGGCACACCCTGCGCACCCACCTGGCCGGTTTCCCCGGGGTCTGCCTGCTGGTCACCCATGACCCGGTGGAGGCCCTGTCACTGGCCGACCGGGTGCTGGTGCTGGAGGATGGACACACCGTCCAGGACGCGACCCCCGCCGAGCTCGGCCATCGTCCGCGCACCCCCTGGACGGCCCGGATGCTGGGTCGCAACGCCCTGACGGGCAAGGTGACTTCGGACCGTACCCTGCTGCTCGACGACGGAACCGAGATCACCGCCGCGGACCCGCTGCCCCCCGGCACCGACACCGCGCTCGCCGTGATCGCCCCCGAAGCGGTCACCCTGCACACCACCGCCCCGGAGCCCGCCGCCACTCGCAATGTCTGGCCGGGCACCGTTCGGGAACTCACCGCCCAGGGCGGCCGGCTACAGGCACTGATCAGCGGCCCGCCGCAGCTGACCGCCGAGCTCTCCCCGGCCATGGCCGCCGGGCTGGCCCTGGCCGAGGGCACCCGGGTGTGGTCCAGCATCGAGGCCGCACAGGTCACACTCGTAGCACGGTGACCTCACCCGTACGCCGCACAGCACGCGCGCCCTCCCCCCGCCGCCCGGAGCATGGACCATGTCCCCGCCGCCGAGCCCAGGGAGCGTGCCGTGTCCCGTCTCATACGCTCCTGCTGGCTGCTGACCCTGGCGCTGGCCCTGTCCGGCTGCACCGCCGACTCCGCCGAACCCACGGCCGCCGCGACCAAGTCCACGGCCACCGGCGCCACCGGGCCCCATCTGGACTGGGGCTCCTGCCCGGCCCCCGACGTCAGCGAGGGCGCCCCGGCCAAGAAGCCGGGCAACGACTGGGAGTGCGCCACCCTGCACGCCCCGCTGGACTACGCCAAGCCGCATGGCGACACCGTAGGCATCGCCCTGATCCGCGCCAGGGCCACCGACCAGGCCCACCGCATCGGCTCCCTGGTCTTCAACTTCGGCGGCCCCGGCGGCTCCGGGGTCACCACACTCCCGGCCTTCGCCGACGACTACAAGTCCCTGCGCGCCCGCTACGACCTGGTCAGCTTCGACCCGCGCGGCGTCGGCCGCAGCAATGGCATCAAGTGCCTGGACGACAAGGAACTGGACGCCTACTACGCGGCCGGGTCGACCCCCACCAGCCCCGAGGACCAACAGGCCCTGGTGGACAGGGTGCAGAAGTACGCGGAGGGCTGCCATGAGCGTTCCCACAAGGTCCTGCCCTATGTGGGCACCGCCAATGCCGCCCGCGACATGGACCTGATACGCGAGGCGCTGGGCGACGACAAGCTGCACTACTTCGGGGTCTCCTACGGCACCGAACTGGGCGGCGTCTACGCCCACTTGTTCCCGCAACGGGTCGGCCGGGCCCTGTTCGACGCGGTGGTGGACCCCACCACCGACCCGGTCCAGGGCGCCCTGGGCCAGACCCGGGGCTTCCAGCTGGCGCTCGACAACTACCTCGCCGACTGCCCCCACCAGCACGACAACTGCCCCACCCAGCAGCAGATCACCGGCCTGCTGGACCGGCTGGCCAAGCAGCCCATTGCCGGAGCCGACGGCCGCCGGCTGACCCAGTCGCTGGCCACCAGCGGCATAGCCCAGTCCCTGTACTCCAAGGACTTCTGGGACTACCTCACCGAGGGCGTCGAGGACGCGGAGAACGGCGACGGGCGGGTGCTGCTGGCGCTGGGCGACGCCATGAACGGCCGTAGCCAGGACGGGCACTACAGCTCGCTCCAGGCCTCACTGACCGCCATCACCTGTGCCGACTACGCCCAGCGCTACTCCGCCCAGCAAATCTCCACCCTGCTCCCGGAGTTCCGCAGGACCTCCCCGGTCTTCGGCGATTTCATGGCCTGGGGGCTGACCCAGTGCACCGGCTGGCCGGTCAAGGGCGAGTGGCAGACCCCGGACGTCAGCGCCAAGGGCTCGGCACCGATCCTGGTGGTGGGCAACACCGGTGACCCGGCGACCCCTTACGAGGGAGCGCGGAAGATGGTCCAGGCGCTGGGCCCGGGCGTCGCCACCGAGATGACATACCGGGGCCAGGGTCATGGCGCCTATGACAGCGGCAATGCGTGTGTCAAGGACGCGGTGGACACCTATCTCCTGAACGGTACGGTTCCGGGGCACGACAAGGTGTGCTCATAGGACGCATAGTCCTATAGGAACCGGATCAGTTGGGAGGGGGCATATGCCGCACCGCGCCTCGCGCGACGGACACCGGGGGCAGCTGGCCACCGGCGCCCTGGCCGTCGCCGCACTGCTGGCCACCCTGGTGGCACTCTGGCAGACGCAGTCCGGGCCGATGGTTCACCCACCACATGGGCCCAGCCCCAGCCCCACGCCGCCCAGCCAGCCCCCACCGGACCCGCGCTCGCTGTCCTCCGGGCTCTGACGCGCTCCCAACCGCCCCCTGCTGCGCGCCCCCCGCCGTTCCGTAGAGTCGGGACATGCGCCCCACCCGCACCCTGCCCGCGCTCACGCTCACGCTCGCCCTGGCCGCCGCCGGGTGCGGTGGCGGCACCCCGGCGAGCGGAGACCGCACCGACGACCGGCCCCCGGCGCTCGGCTGGAAGCCCTGCGGCGCCCCCACCGCCGCCCAGGGCGGCGGCCGGGCACCCGGCCCGGACTGGCAGTGCGGCACCCTGCGCGCACCGCTGGACCACACCAAGCCGCACGGCGACACCATCGGCATCGCCCTGATCCGCGCCAGGGCCACCGACCAGGCCCACCGCATCGGCTCCCTGGTCTTCAACTTCGGCGGCCCCGGCGGCTCCGGAGTGGCCGCCCTCCCCCAGTTCGCCCCCGGGTACCGCGCCCTGCGCGCCCGCTATGACCTGGTCAGCTTTGACCCGCGCGGCGTCGGCGAGAGCGCCGGCGTCAAGTGCCTGGACGACAAGGCGCTGGACGCGGCGGCCCAGACCGACACCACCCCGGAGAACGACACCGAACTGCGCCGCACCCAGGCCCAGAACGCCGCCTACGCGGCGGCCTGCTCCCACAACTCCGGGCGGCTGCTGGGCCAGGTCGACACCACCAGCGCGGCCCGCGACATGGAACTGCTGCGCCAGGCGCTGGGCGACGACAAGCTGCACTACTTCGGCATCTCCTATGGCACCGAACTCGGCGGCGTCTACGCCCACTTGTACCCCGGGAAGGTCGGCCGGGCGGTGCTGGACGCGGTGGTGGACCCCACCCAGGACCCGGTGGAGGCCTCCCTGGGCCAGGCCAAGGGCTTCCAACTCGCCCTGGCGGACTACCTCAAGGCCTGCACCGACGGCTGCCCCACCCAGGCCGGCATCACCGACCTGCTGTCCCGGGTGCACCGGAACCCGCTGCCCACCGAGCAGAACGGGCGCGTCCTGACCCGGGACGAGGCGGTCAACGGCATCGCCGCCGCGCTCTACTCCAAGGACACCTGGCGGTATCTGAGCCTGGGCCTGCGCGAGGCGATGACCAAGGGCACCGGCAGCGTCCTGCTGTCCCTCTCCGACTCCCTGGCCGGCCGCTCACCGGACGGCCACTACAGCAACCTCCAGGCCGCCAACCGCGCCATCAGCTGCCTGGACGCCCAGCAGCGCTACTCGGCCGACCAGGTACGCGCCCAACTGCCCCGGTTCCAGGACGCGTCGGCGACATTCGGCGAGCCGGCGGCCTGGTCCCTGCTGGACTGCACGGGCTGGCCGGTGCCCGGCAAGTGGCGCACCCCTCAGGTGAGCGCACCGGGCGCGGCCCCCGTGCTGGTCGTCGGCAACACCGGTGATCCGGCGACCCCTTACGAGGGCGCCGGACGAATGGCCCGGCAACTGGGCCGGGACGTGGGCGTCCTGGCCACCTACCGGGGCGAGGGGCACGGCGCGTACAACTCCGGAAACCCGTGTATGACCGGCCTGGTCAACCACTACCTGCTGGACGGCACCGTGCCGAAGGCCGGGGCGACCTGCTCATAGGTTTCCGGTGCGGGCCGTCCGTGGCTGGTCGCCCCCACGCGGCGGAGCCGCAAACAGCCGCTGCCCCGCGCCCCTTACGGGGCCCCTAGTACACCGGCTTGTCGGGCTCGATCTGATTCACCCAGCCAATGACGCCACCACCGACATGCACCGCATCCGAGAAGCCCGCCGACTTCAGCACCGCCAGCACTTCCGCGGACCGGACACCGGTCTTGCAGTGCAGGACGATCCGCTTGTCCTGCGGCAGATCCTGCAACGCGTTGCCCATCAGGAACTCGTTCTTGGGCACCAGCCGGGCCCCGGGGATCGAGACGATCTCGAACTCGTTCGGCTCCCGGACATCGATGATCTCAATGGGATCGCCCTCGTCGATCCACTCCTTGAGCTGCTTGGGAGTGATCGTCGAGCCGGCCGCCGCCTGCTGCGCCTCCTCGCTCACCACCCCGCAGAACGCCTCGTAGTCGATCAGTTCGGTGACCGTGGGGTTGGCGCCGCACACCGCGCAGTCCGGGTCCTTGCGGACCTTGACCTGGCGGTAGGTCATCTCCAGGGCGTCATAGATCATCAGCCGGCCGACCAGCGGCTCACCGATGCCCGCCAGCAGCTTGATGGCCTCATTGACCTGGATGGAGCCGATGGAGGCGCAGAGCACGCCCAGCACACCGCCCTCGGCGCAGGACGGCACCATGCCCGGCGGCGGGGGCTCCGGGTACAGGCAGCGGTAGCAGGGGCCGTGCTCGCTCCAGAACACCGAGGCCTGGCCGTCGAAGCGGTAGATGGAGCCCCAGACATAGGGCTTGTTCAGCAGCACACAGGCGTCGTTGACCAGGTAGCGGGTGGCGAAGTTGTCGGTGCCGTCCACGATCAGGTCGTACTGGGCGAAGATCTCCATCACGTTCTCCGCCTCCAGGCGCTCCTGGTGGAGAACGACGTTCACATACGGGTTGATGCCCAGCACCGAATCCCGCGCGGACTCCGCCTTGGAACGGCCGATGTCCGACTGCGAGTGGATGATCTGGCGCTGCAGGTTGGACTCGTCGACCTCGTCGAACTCGACGATGCCCAGGGTGCCGACACCGGCCGCGGCCAGGTACATCAGAGCGGGCGAACCGAGGCCACCAGCGCCCACACAGAGCACCTTGGCGTTCTTCAGCCGCTTCTGCCCGTCCATCCCCACATCGGGGATGATCAGGTGGCGGGAGTACCGGCGGACCTCGTCGACGGTGAGCCCATCGGCGGGCTCGACCAGGGGTGGCAGCGACACGGGGACTCCGATGGTCGGTATGTCAGTACGGTCGTTCTTTCCGTAACACTGCCACGCCCCGTCTCATTCCGAGACACCAGGTCCGATGCGCGAGACAAGATCGTCCCAGTAGCCGGGCACCGCCTCCCAGGGGCTGATCCCGTCCCGGTCGGTGCGGTCGGTGAGGTAGACGGTGCCCGCCCGCTGGGCGCGGGCCAGGGACAGGGCCTCCGCCAGCCGGTCGCCCGGCACCGAGTGCACCAGATGGCAGAACCGGCCGGGCGGATGCTCCCCGGCCCACCGGGGTGCCTGGCAGTGGCGGTAGCGGGACCAGGGGCCGGTGAAGGTCACCAACTGGTCGGCCAGCGCGGCGTATCCGGGCTCCGGGTACCTGCCGTGCACCAGCACCAGCCGGGCGCCGACCAGCAGGGTGCGCAGCGCCCCGGCCAGCCGCCGCACCTCGGGCAGCGCCTCGGCGTCCATCGGGCAGCGGCCCACCGCGAAGCCCTCCACCCGGTACCAGTTGAGGTACCGCTGGGCGTCGGAGATCAGCTCCCCGAAGGGGCGGGCGCCGAAGGCGAAGTCCAGATGCCCCAGCACCCGCACTCCGGCCGCCCGCAGTGGCAGCACCACCGCCGACCAGTAGGGGTCCGGCCGGCAGCCGGGCCCGGCCGAACTGCCGCCCACCACCACCCAGTCCAGCGGCACCCGGGGTCTGGCCAGCCGGGACCACTCGGCCGGGGCCAGCAGTGGATGGCCGAAGCCGGGCACCCCCAGCCGCAGCGGGTCGCGGTGCCCCGGCCCCCTGGCCGCCGGACGGCCCCGGCCCGAGGTCAGATACGGCACGCGGCCTCCATCCAGATGTCGGCCAGCGACTCCTCCAGGCCGATCCTCGGCCGCCAGCCCAGCCGGTCCCGGGCGGTGCGCACATCCGCCTGCTGCCAGGCGCCGCAGCCGTCCGGGTAGGGGTAGGCGGGGGCCGAGCCCAGGTGCGGGTCGTCCAGTTCGTGCAGCGCGCCCCCGAAGCCGGCCACCCGGGCCAGCAGGGAGGCCGCCTCGCGCAGCTTCACCGCCCGGCCGGTACCGATGTTGACCGCGCCCTGGGCGGCGGACAGCGAGGCCGCGTGCACCGCCCGGGCCACGTCCCGGACGTCCACGAAGTCGCGCTGCACCCCCAGGCCGGTGAGCTTGAGCTCGCTGTCGCCGTTCTGCATGGCCCGCCGCATCGCCTCGGCCAGCCGCCCCAGCGGGGAGCCCGCCGGGGTGCCCGGGCCGACCGGGGAGAACACCCGCAGCACAATGGCGTCCAGCCCGGAGCCCAGCACCAGTTCGGTGGCGGCCAGCTTGCTCACCCCGTAGGGGCCGCCGGGGCGCGGCACCGCGTCCTCGGCGGTGGAGGAGCCGGGCTGGGAGGGGCCGTACTCCGAGGAGCAGCCGATCTGCACCAGCCGGGCCCCGCACCCGCTGCGCCGCATGGCCTCGCAGACCGTGGCCACCGCCACCGTGTTGTGCCGGGCCAGGTCCCGGGCCCCGCCCCGGGTGGCGCCCGCGCAGTTGATCACCACTCCGGGGTGGACGGCGTTGAGGAACCGGGTCAGCGCGCCGGGGCTGCCGCTGGCCAGGTCGAAGCGGACATCGGCGTCATCGCCCCGGCCGAGGGCGGTGAGCTGGACGGCGGGGTCGGCGAGCAGCCGGTCGGCCACAAAGCGGCCGAGGTAGCCATTGGCACCGAGCAACAGGACCCTCATCGCTGGCGCCCTCGCTCTCGCCCGGTGCCGCTCTGCGGGTGACTCCGGGGGTGACTCCGGAAGTAACTCTTGGAATGGACGGTCATCTCTGGTGCTCCTTAAGGCGGTTGCGGTGCGGCGATGCGCTGGGAGGGACGTCAGCACACGGTGCCGATTGCGGATGCGGGGTCCCCGCGCCCATGGGCCGAGGCCCGGGTCAGCGCGGGAAGGGCGTGGGCCAGCAGGGCGAGCGCCGGCACGGCGCAGGCCGCCAGTGGCAGCGCGGCGGGCCCGAAGGCCCGGGTGGTCTCGTCCACCGGCCAGGCCAGCGCCCCGCAGCCGGGCAGCCGGGCGGCCAGCAGCACGCCCAGCGGCAGTGCCTCGGCCAGCGCGGCCGCGCCGGTGGCGGCCACGGCGGTCCGGGCCAGCCCGTGCCCGGCCAGCAGCCGGGCCAGGAAGAGCAGCCCGCCGAGCGCCGCCACCGCCGCGTAGACCGGCGCCGGCGAGGCCGGGTGGCCGGCCGGCAGCGCGGACCGGGCGGACCACAGGAAGGCCAGCAGGATCCCGGTGAACACCGCCAGCGCCACCAGCAGCACCGGCCGCAGCCGGGCCCCGACCTCGGCCAGCGACCGGCTGCCGGCCAGCACCGCGCGGGCGGTGGCGGTGAACCAGTGCGCACACCAGGCGGCCGGGGCCACCACACAGGCCAGGGCCAGGGCGGTGGGCGCGGCGGCCGCGGCCAGGCCGTACGGGCCCGGGTGGTGTCCGCGGTGCAGCAGGGCCACCAGCACCCGGTCACCGATCAGTCCGTAGCCCACCAGCCAGAGCCAGGCCAGGGTGCCCCGCGCACCCCAGCCGCTGCGCCCCGGCCGCACCGAGCAGCCCTCGGGCGGCCCGGGCGGCGGGTCCAACGGCCTTGCCGGCGCGGCCGGTTGGACCCCTTCGGCGCGGGCGTGCAGCTCCTCGGCCAGGGAGAACACATCGCGGTGCCGGTACTCGGCGGCCACCCGGTCGGTGACGCCGCGCACCTCCAGACCGGCGGCGATCTCCAGCGGGTCGACCGCGCCCGCGCACAGCTCCTGATGGCGGTGGAGCAGGGCCTTCACCGGGTCGGTGGCTATGCCGGCGGCCTCATGGGCCGCCGGGCCCGGGCGGGCGGTTACCGAAGGGCTCACCGGCGGCCCGCCCAGGTGGGAGAGGCGGCCCTGGGCGACCAGGACAGCGTGGCGCGGGGGCGGGCGGCCTCGGCGAAGGGGACGGCCTGCCCGGGGTTGTCCTGCCGGACCGGCGCTCTGGAGAGGATCTCCAGATAGAGGGCGCCGAAGGCGGCGATGTTCTGCTCCACGGTGAACAGTTCCAGCGCCCGGGCCCGGGCGGCGGCGCCCAGGCGGGCCCGGCGCCCGGGGTCGCGCAGCAGGGCCAGACAGGCTTCGGCGAGCGCGGCCGGGTCGCCCGGCGGCACCAACAGGCCGGTGCCGCCCACCACTTCACGTACCACCGCGGCATCCGGCGCCACCACCGCGCGGCCGCAGAACATGGCCTCGGCCAGCGGCACCGGGAAGCCGTCCGGGGCGCCGGCCAGCACCACCACGCCGGCCGCCGCGTAGTCCTCCGGTCCGCAGCCGTCGGCCCGGGTGACCCCGTCCCGCTCCGGCGGCGGATCCTCCGCCGGGCCGGCCAGCCGCAGCCGCAGCCCGGGTTCGGCCTCCCGCAGGGCGGCGAACGCCTCCCAGAGACAGGGCTCGGCGGGTCCGCCCACGCCCAGCAGGGTCAGCCCGTCGTCGGCCGCCCCGGCCGACCCCCCGGCCGTCCCCTCGCCGACCGCCTCATAGAGCCCGGCGTCCATGCCGGGCGGCACGGTGCGCAGCCGGCCCCGGTCCGCGCCGCACCGCTCCTGCCAGCGTCTGACCTGGGCGTCCCCCGGGGTGATCAGGGCGGCCTGGGCGTAGACCTCGGTGGTCAGCGCCCGGTGGAAGGCGGACAGCAGGGCGCGCACCGCGGGAGAGGGGCCGGGCGGTGCGGCCAGGTAGTAGTCGCGAAGATGGACCCGGTACTCGGTGACCAGCAGCGGAGTACCGAAGAAGCGTTTGGCCAGCAGTCCCGCCAGGGCGGCCGGACCGGCCGAGGCGGCATGGCACAGATCCACCCGGGCCAGCCCCAGATCACCGTCGGCCGTCCCGTACCAGTCCTGGGACAGCGGCCGCAGGGCGCGTTCCAGCAGGCCGGAGACGACCAGCAGATCGGCCACCCGGGTGTCCAGGGCGGCGGGATGCGCCCCCGGGGCGCGGCAGGCCGTCTCCAGGATGCGCAGCGCCTGTTCGGAGCGGAGCCCGGCGGCCAGCCCGCCCTCCTCACGGGCCAGCGCGGCCAGCCCGTAGAGCCCCTCGGCGAAACGGTACGCCTCCGAGTCCGGTGCCGTCAGGGCGGCGGCCAGCCCGGTGAAGTGCTCGGCGAACCGCTGCCGTTCCCGCCGACCGTAGCTGCCATGGGCCCGCCCGGCCCGGCCCGGTCCGGGATCGCCCCACAGCGGGGCCGCCCGTACCCGGCGGACATTGCCGGGCAGCGCGTACCAGCCGCTGTCCTCCTGACGGGCGGTACGGCTCAGCGCGTAGACCTCGAACTCATGACGGGGCAGCCCGCGCACCAGCCGGTCGCACCACTCCCCGCCCTCACCTGCCGCATACGGGTAACCACCCTCGGTCAGCAGTCCCACACGCACGAGCGCAACACCCCCGAATCTCCTCCGACACACACCGACGTACGGCAGCCGGAAGCACGCTAGGGGCGCTGCCCGGTGGCGCGGCGGACGGTTGTCCGTCGCGCCACCGGAAGGGGTGAACGGGCGTGACCTTCCCGTTGGCCGGACCGTTAGAGAGCAGCCTCGGCGGGGGTCAGGCGGGGCACGGCCGCCAGCAGGCCCTGGGTGTAGGGATGTTGCGGCTGCTCATAGACCGTGTCGGCGGGTCCTTCCTCCACGATCCGGCCGCCCTTCATCACCACCAGCCGGTCGCTGACCTGCCGCACCACGGCCAGGTCATGGGCGATGAAGACCAGCGCCAGATCCAGCTCGCGCTGCAACTCACCCAGCAGCCCCACCACTTGCGCCTGGGTGGTGACATCGAGGGCGGACACCGGCTCATCGCAGACAATCAGCCTGGGCCGGGGGGCCAGCGCCCGGGCGATGCCCACCCGCTGCCGCTGCCCGCCGCTGAACTCATGCGGATAGCGGTGGTAGGCGCCGGGGTCCAGGCCCACCCGCTCCAGCAGTTCCCGCACCCGGGCGGCGATCTCGCCGTCGGTCAGCGCTCCGGCGGCGCGCAGCGGATCGGCGATGGACTCGCCGATGCTGCGGCGGGGGTTGAGCGAGGCCACCGGGTCCTGGAAGACCATCTGCAACTCACTGCGGAACGGCCGCAGTTCACGCTCGCTCAGCCCACCGATCTCCCGCCCCCGGTAGCGCAGCCGCCCACCGGTGGGGTCCAGCAGCCGCACCAGCATCCGCCCCAGGGTGGTCTTGCCGCTGCCGGATTCCCCCACCAGCCCGACGGTCTCCCCCGGCCGTACGGTCAGCGATACGCCCTCCACCGCGGTCACCTGCTGCTTGCCCCGCCCGAACTCCCTCCGCAGCCCGGTGACTTCGAGCAGCGGCTCGTTTTCGGCCACGGCCCGGACCGGGCGCCGCACCTCCACCCGGGGCACGGCGGCCAGCAGCTCGCGGGTGTACGGCTCGCGCGGCGCGTCCAGCACCGTACGCACCGGGCCGTGCTCCACCGCCTTCCCGCCCTTCATCACCAGCAGCTCGTCCACGCTGCCGGCGGCCACGCCCAGGTCATGGGTGACCAGGATCAGCCCCATGCCGGTCTCCTGGCGCAACTCCCGCAGCAGGTCCAGGATCTGGGCCTGCACGGTGACATCCAGCGCCGTGGTGGGCTCGTCGGCGACCAGCAGCCTGGGTTCGCAGGCCAGCGCCATGGCGATCAGGGCGCGCTGGCGCTGTCCGCCGCTGAACTCATGCGGGCGGGAGCGCGCCCGGCGCGCGGCATCGGGAATGCCCACCCGGTCGAGCACCTCCACGGCGCGGGCGCGCGCCGCGCGCCGGGAGGCAGCACGCCGGTGGACCCGGTAGACCTCGGCGATCTGGTCACCGATGGCCTGATAGGGGTCAAGCGAGGACAGCGGATCCTGGAAGACCATGGCCGCCACCCCGCCCCGGATCCGCCGCAGTTCCGCATCATCCGCGGCGTTGACGTCATGCTCCGCCACCCGCACCGAGCCGGTGACCCCGGCACCGGTCCCCCGGTGCAGCCCCAGCAGCGCGAAAGCGGCGGTGCTCTTGCCGGAGCCGGACTCGCCGACAATGCCCAGCGCGCCGCCCTCGGCCAGCTCGAAACTCAGGCCGTCCACGGCCCGTACCGCGCCCTCGCCCACCGGGAAGTCCACGGTCAGGCCGGAGACGGATACCAGCGGTCGGCTCATCGCAGGGCCACCCTTCGGTCGGCGACGGCATAGAGGACATCCGCCACGATGTTGGCGACCACCACGGCGGTGCCGGTGACCAGCACCACGCCCACCACCACCGGCAGATCGATGGTCTTGGTCGAGGTCACCATCAGCTGGCCCAGACCGGGCAGGCCGAACATGGTCTCGGTGAGCATGGCGTTACCGAAGATCGACCCGAAGTCGGCCGCGGACAGCGCGATCACCGGTGCCAGCGCACCGCGCAGGGCGTGCCCGCCGACAATGGAGCGCTCGGCGAGACCATAGGCACGGAAGGTGCGGATATGGTCCTCGGCCAGCGTCTCCAGCATGGAACTGCGGGTCAGCCGGGCGTACTTGGCGGACTCCAGCAGGGCCAGCGCCAGCCAGGGCAGCAGCATGTTCCAGGCCCACTGCTCCGGGTCGTCGGTCAGCGGCACATAGGAGGGGAAGGGCAGCCACCGCAAGTAGGCGCAGAACAGCATCAGCAGCCCCAGGCCGGTGATGAACACCGGGGTGGCGGTGCCGGCCAGGGTCAGCCAGGTCAGCACCCGTTCGGTGATCCCGCCACGGCGCAGCGCGGAGAGCACTCCGCTGCCCACACCCAGCAGCAGCCACAGCACCATGGCGCCCACCGCCAGCGAGGCGGTGGCCGGCAGCCGCTGGACGATCAGGTCGGTGACCGGCTGGTCGTTCTGGTACGACAGGCCCAGGCAGGGCGCCTGGCAGTGCATGGTGCCGGTGCCGGTGGAGTAGTCATGTCCGGCCACCAGCCCTTGCAGGAAGTGCCAGTACTGCACATACACCGGCTGGTTGAGCCCGAGTTGCTCACGGACCTGCCGGATCTGTTCCGGGTTGCAGCGCGGTCCACAGGCCAGCCGGGCGGGGTCGCCCGGCGCCACATAGAACACCGCGTAGATGATCACGGAGAGCACCAGCAGCACGGCCAGTCCGCCGGCGATCCGGCGCAGCAGATAGCCGGTCATGCGGCACCCTCCTTCCGGCGCCCGGCCCGGCCCACTCGGCCGGCGCGGCCGACCCGGCCGACCCGGCCGACCCGCAGCCGGGATGCCTCGCGCGGGTCCAGCGCGGTGCGCAGCGCGTCCCCGAGCACGGTGAAGGCGAGGGTGGTGATGAACAGCAACAGCGCCGGGAGCACCACATACATGGGGTCGGCGCGGAACCAGGTGGTGGCGGTGGAAAGCATCTGTCCCCAGGAGGGGGTCGGGGGTTTGACGCCCACGCCGAGGAAGGACATACCGGCCTCCATCACGATGTTGGACGGCAGCAGCACGGCGGCATAGGTGATCACGGGTGCGGCAAGCGCGGGCAGCAGCTCACGCCGGGCGATGCGCCAGGAGGAGCCGCCGCTGAGCCGGGCCGCCGAGACATAGTCCAGCTTCTTCAGGCTGAGCGTCTGGGCCCGTACCAGCCGCGCCAGTCCGCCGACACCGTTGAGCAGCCCAATCACCAGCACCAGCAGCACCGGACGCGGAAAGTCGGCCGGAACCACGGCGGTCAGCGCCACGGCGAAGGCCAGGAACGGCAGGGCCACCAGCACATCGGTGAGATGCCCGATCACACTGTCGGCGAGCTTGTTGCCCAGCGCGGCGGTGACGCCCAGCGCCACCCCGACCAGCACCTGGACCACGGTGGCGCCGAGCGCCACGACCAGCGAGACACGGGCGCCGTAGCAGAGCCGGACGAACACATCGCGGCCGGTGCCCGGCTCCACGCCCAGCCAGTGCTCGGCGCTGACGCCGCCGAACGACCCCAACGGCACACCGCCGGCAGCCGAGTTGACCAGGTTGTCGTGATAGGTGGTGGAGTCCTGCCCCTCCAGGCCCGCCAGCAGCGGCGCGGCCAGCGCGAACAGGACCAGCAGGCCCAGCACGGCGGCGGCCACAAGCGCGGACTTGCGCGCACGCAACCGCCGCAGCACCTGCCGGGCGCCGGCGGAGTCGGTCTCTTGCGTCACTTGACCGCAATCTGCGAGACGTCGAGCACACCGGTCCAGTCACTGATCACGACGTTCTTGACGTCCTTGCCGACCAGTCGCTTGTAGACCGGGTGGAACAGCGGGACGACCAGGGCCTGTTCGCCGATCTTCTGGTCCAGCGCACCCCACCGCTTGGCTGCCGCATCATGATCCGTGATCTTGTTGATGGCGTCGATCTCATCATTGACCTGGGAGTCGTCCAGCTGGGCGGTGTTGAAGTTGGCACCGTCCTTGACGATCTGCCGCCCGTCGAAGATGGGCGCCAGGAACGGCCCGCCGGACGGCCAGTCGGCACCCCAGTGCGCCAGGAAGAGATCGGGCTGGTTGCTGACGCTGTGCACCTTCTCGTCGTAGGCGTTGGTCTCCAGACCCGCCAGCTTCACCTTGAAACCGGCCTTTTCCAGCGAAGCCTGGATGGCGGTGGCGATGTCCGGGCTGGTCTCGAAGTCCTGGGCGGTGGAATGGGTGAGGGTGATCTCCAGCCCGTCCGGGTGCCCGGCCTCCTTCAGCAGCTCTTTGGCCTTCTCCGGGTCGCCGGTGGCGCCGGCCGGGAACGGGTCATAGGGCGTGTAGCCGAAGGTCGACCGGTTGGGCAGGAAGGTGGTGGCCGCCTCGGCCAGCGAAGAACCGCCGGCCGCGTTGACCACACTGGTGCGGTTGATGGCATAGGCCACCGCCTGACGCACCTTGGGGTCGTCAAAGGGCTTGTTCTTCGGGTTGAACGCCAGGTAGTTGGTGTAACCGAAGTGCCCGGTGCCCACCCGCCCGGCCAGCTCCTTGTTGCCGCCGATCTGGGCGAGTTCGGCCGGCCCCAGGTTGGTGTCGGTGGTCACCGCGGCGGCGTCCGCGCCCGACCCGGTGGACAGCCGCTGATTGATCACCTCGGACGAAAGCCCCGACTGCACATCCACCTTGTCCGGGTAGGCGTGCCGCTCCTTGTCACTGCTCTGCGACCACTCGGTGTTGCGCTCCAGCACCAGGTGCTGGCCGTCGCCCTCGTTCTTGACCACCTTGTACGGGCCCGAGGACACCGGGTGTTCGGCGTACTTGGCACCGGTGTCCTTGGCCTTGGGCACCGGGGCGAACTGGGTGGAGGTGGCCAGGTAGGGGAAGTCGCCCTCGGACTTGCGCAGATGGAAGACGATGGTCTTGGCATCCGGGGTCTCGATCGAGTCGAGCCCCTTCTTCTCCTTGTACGGACCCTGGTAGTTCTCACCGCCGACCAGCCAGTCACGCAAGTAGGGGGCACCGCCGGAGAGTTCGGCGGCGAACGAGCGCTCGATGCCGTACTTGATGTCGGCGCTGGTGATGGGCGTACCGTCCTCGTACTTCAGCCCGTCCTTGAGGGTGTACGTCCAGACCTTGGCGTCATCGCTGGCCTTGCCGGTGTCGGTGGCCAGGTCGGGGACGACCTTGGTGCCCTCGGCACCGGCCGCGCGGTGGCGGGTGGTGAGCGTACGGAACACCAGGCTGGGGACATTGCCGCCGCCGGAGGTATACAGCCTCGCCGGATCGAACTGTTTCTGCGGCTGTCTGTTGAGCACGGTGAGCGTGCCACCACTCTTGGGCGCACCGGCGGCGCCGGTCTTGGTGTCGCCTTGGCCCTTGGGGCCGCAGGCGACGGCACCGGTGATCAGGGCGACGAGGGTGGCGGCGGCGGCTATGCGGTGGGTGTGACGGGGCATGATGGTTGCCTTTCGCGGGCGCAAGGGATGCAGTGCAATGCACGCACCCGCGAAGGCGGTTGATCAGAGCGTCACGGTGTACTTGAGGTACTCGGCCGTCGCGAACCGCCCCCGGCGGGGCGGCGCGGGGGAACGAGGAAGGCGTTCAGCGACAGTGAATGTCGGCGACGGCGTGCGCGGCCACACCGATGAGCGCCAGCTCGATGCTGGCGTTCTTGGCGGCGGGGTGGGCGTGACGCGACATGCGTAGCAGATTGAACTAATTTGCGGGTCATCGCAAAGGTGTCTCGCCATGCGGGACGAACTGTCTCACAACCTTGCTCGCGGGATACTCCCCCACGCCACTGACCTGGGGAAATTCACTTGAAGTCATACCGGGCAGGCATGGCAGGCTCAACCGGTGTTTTTCGATCTGAACCCTGGTGAGCTGAGCTGGGACGAGGTGGACCCCGACCGTCATCCCTTCGACGCCGCCTCGGCGGCGCGGGTGGTGCACTCGCTTGGACCGGCCCAGCGCGTCCCATGCCGCCCGGACCTCCCCGACATCGACAGCAAGGCGGCCGAACTGTGGGCCGACGCCATGTCCCATGCCCTCGTCGGACGCTATGGCCACTGGGTCGTGGGCTGGCGCTGGTCACTCGACGAAGGGGACAACGGCGGCGGGCCGGTTGGAAACTGGTGCTGCCCACAGCACTCGGTCACCACCCCTGAGGAGACCCTCGCCCGGGTCGTCGCGGCGCTGGGCGAGTGGCGCGGGTGGCTGGAGAGTCTCGCCGACTGGTTCGAGAGGTACCCGCTGGACCTGGCCGACATCGAGGACCAGCGGATCCTGTGGGAACGCACCGCCCGCAACCTGATCCTGCAGGTGACCGACCGCACCGGCGCCGGCAGCGGCTGGCACAGGCACTGCCGCCAAGTCCTCACCTGGTACCTCAGCCGCTGGGGGGTCGCCCCCGACCTCGCACAGGATCTGGTCGACCAGGCGGTCGGCGGGCGCTTCCGAAGCTGGACCGCCCCCGACATCGTGCTGGTCGACGACATCGCGGAACGGCTGGCCCTCTCGCTGCGACCGGACGACGGCCAACGATCCCCCGCCCCCACGCCGGACCACCTGGAGCGCTGGCTGGCCGTACGCGAGTCCACGCCATGGCACGAGGCCCCGGACGGCGGCGGGGACGATCCCGTGGCCCCTTCCCGCGACGGTGCGGCGGAAGACATCCGCCTTTTCGACGCCGCCGTGGACCCGGCCCGCGCGGCGGGCCTGCTCACCGCCCTGGAGTTGCTGCGGGCCGACGCCGCACGCGGCGCCTCGCTCGACTTCGAACTGCTCCGCAGCTGGCAGCAGCACGTCCTGGGCACCCCACAGCCACCGCAGTTCCGCACCCTGCCCGCCTTCGCCAAGGGCGGCCGGGAACGCTATGGCATCGGCCCGGACACCCGCACCCGCCTCGACGCCTGCCTGGCCGAGAGCGCAAAGGACAGCGGACACCCCCTCCCCCTGACCGCCCGCGCCGCACGCACCTACCTCGACATCTGCTTCTTCCACCCCTTCGACGACGGCAACGCCCGGTCCGCCTTCCTCGCCCTCGTTTTCGTCCTAGCCCGTGAGGGCGTCGCGCTCAACGGGGTCAGCCTCCTCCGTCGCGTCACTTTCCAGGCCGATTCCCCTCGTGACGGCCGGGTTCTCGCCGACTACATCGACACCCACCTCAGAGAAACCCGACGCACCGCCGCCCCCTCTTCCTCCGCTGTCACACCTTCCCGATAACCTGCCGGACCGGGGAGGGGACCAAAAAATGTCGTTAACTTACGAACTAACCACGCTGTACGCCCAGGAGGGCAATCCCAAGGCGCTTGTCGGCGAGTTCCGCCGCACCCGTGTGCTGGTACCCGTGCACGAAGGCTCCGGCGACCTGATGTCCCTGACCCAGCACGGCATTTGCTGGCTGCTGGCCTTCACCGACGAAGCGGCCCTGGCCCGCTTCGCGCTCGCCCGGACACCGGACGGCACCGAGCCCCGGGACATCGAATACCGCACCGCCCACGGCGCCCGCCTCCTCGATGTGGCCATCCCGGCCCTCGGCGTCCCCGCCGGCGTCGCCCTGGACATCGCCGGCCCGCGTCCCATGCTCTTCCCGCCCGTGCTGGGCATCGTCCCCGACGCCTGCGCGGTGGACAACCCCGACCTGCGCGTCACCCCCGAGGAAGCGGCCCGCCTGCTGGCGGAGATGGAGCAGGAGGACGCGTCATGAGCGGCGGCGACGGCAAGCTCGACGCGAACGCCCAGGCGCTGTCCGACATCACCAAGGGCATCCGCGACTCCATGGGCGAGCTCAAGGGCATCGGCGGCGTCGGTGAATCCGCCACCGGCCGTGGCTTCGGCGAACTCTCCATGTCCGCCCTGGAGACCGGTCATGACGGCCTGGCCTCCTCCTTCAGCCACTTCTGCGACCGCTGGGAATGGGGCGTACGCGGCCTGATGCGCGACGCCAACGACTTCGCCAAGAAGGTGGGGTTGTCCGCGGGCGCCTACTACGAAACCGACCACTACATCTCCGGCACCCTCAAGGTCGGCGTCAACTCCATCATGGGCAACCCCCACCTCACCGAGGAACAGGTCGAAAACCAGTCCTGGAAGCAGACCCTGGGCGACAACCCCGTCAATGACGCCCTGCACCCGGACTTCAGCGGCAAGTCCTTCAAGGACGCCGCCCACCACGCCGAGCAGACGTGGACGCAGACCGGCAAGGACCTCGAGGACAGCGCCAAGACCGGCGGCCCGACCCCGTTCGGCACGGCCTACCGCACCGTCCGGGACATCAAGGGGAATGACTGATGGACATCGGTAAGGGCTTCAGCAAGCTCGGACATGGCGCGAAGGGCCTCTGGAACGAGGGCAAGAAGGACCTCGGCGAGGCCGTCCACTGGTCCACCGACAAGACCGGCGACCTCCTCGACGACGTCGGCGCCCACGACACCGCCAAGTCGGTACGGCACTGGGGCGAGGAAAAGGCGTCCGACCTCGGCGCCCATGTCGGCGAGCACCAGCTGGGCGACAGCGACGACCCCAAGGACCTCATCCACGGCGACGTCAAACAGCTCAACGCCACGGCAAAGCATCTCCGCACCTTCCACACCTCTTTCAACTCCGTCCACTCCGGCCTGCAGCGCATCCACTCCGGCGAGTGGAAGGGCGAAGGCGCCGACGCCTTCGACGCCAAGTTCGCCCCGGAGCCGGGCAAGTGGGCCAAGGCCGCAGACGCCTGCGAGAAGGCGGCCGGCGCGCTGGAGGCGTACGCCCATACCGTCTCCTGGGCCCAGGGCCAGGCCAAGGAGGCGATCCGCCTCTACAAGCAGGGCAAGGCCGCGTCGGAGAAGGCCCGCAAGGACTACAACGACAAGGTCGACGCCTACAAGGCCAAAGCCGCCAACCATGAGGACCCCGGCCCCGTTCCCGCCCCGTTCACCGACCCGGGCGAGGCCGACCTGGAAAAGGCCCAGCACCTGCTGGCCGAGGCCCGCAAACAACGCAACACCGCCGGCAGCGAGGCCCAGTCGAAGATCGACGCCGCCGTCCAACTCGCCCCGCCCAAGCCGTCCATGAAGAACCGCCTCAAGGCCGACCTCCTTGACGCCAAGGACGGCAGCAAGCTCGAACTCCTCCACTTCGGCGGAGGTGTGTTCCGCGCGGGCACCGACCTGGTCAAGATGTCCCGCATGGTCAACCCGCTTGACCCGTACAACATGACGCACCCCGCCATGTACCTGGACGGCCTGAGCACCATGTCGGCCGGCCTGCTCTCCATGGCCTCCCACCCCGAACGCCTCCCCAAGGCCCTGCTGGGCGACGGCTGGAGCTCCGACCCGTCCCAGTCGGGCGGCCGCCTCTTCGGCAACGCACTGTTGATGCTCACGGGCGGGGGTGAGGCCGCGGCCGCCGAACGCGGGGCGATGAGCGCGGCCAAGCGGGGGGCGGAGGAAGGGGCCGAGCGCGGCGCCCAAAACGCGGCGCGCGGACACCTCAACGACAACCCGAATGACCTATCGCGCAGCCCTGCGGCCAAAACATGCGAAAAGGATCCGGTCGATGTAGCCACGGGCCGCATGCTGCTTCCACAAACGGACGTCACCCTGCCCGCCGCTCTACCGCTCGTCTTCCGTCGGCACTTCGAAACCTCCTACCGTGCAGGACAGTGGTTCGGCCCGGGCTGGGCCAGCACCGCCGACCAGCGCCTGGAGATCGACGCCGAAGGCGTCATCTTCATCGGCGAAGACGGCGTGCTGCTGTCCTACCCCCACCCCGTTGCAGACGTCCCCACCCTTCCCACCAAGGGTGTGCGCTGGCCACTAGCCATCGCCACGGACGGCACCTACACGGTGACGGACCCACTCACCGGCCGCACCTGGCACTTCTCCCCGCAGTCCGACCAGTTGGCACTCCTGGACGAACTCACCGACCGCAACGGCCACCGCATCGTCTTCGCATACGACGCCGATGGCACCCCCACCGCCATCACCCACGACGGCGGCTACCGCATACGCATCACCACCGACTCCGGCCGCATCACCGCGCTCCATTTGGCGGGCGCCGCCACTGACGGCTCCGACCTCGAACTTATCCGCTACGGCTACACCAACGGCCACCTCACACACGTCTTCAACTCCTCTGGCCTCCCACTCCTGTTCGGCTACGACCAGGAAGGCCGTATCACTTCCTGGACGGACCGCAACGGCAGCCGGTTCGACTACGTCTACGACCAACTCCACCGATGCGTCGCACAGTCCGGCACCGAAGGCCACATGCGGTCGCGCTTCGAATACGGTGAGCCCGACCCGGAAACCGGCCTGCGCACCACGGTTGTCACCGGCTCCCTGGGACACACCTCGCGCTACCTGATCAATGACGTATTGCAGGTGGTCGCCGAAGTCGACCCGAATGGCGCCGTGGCCCGCTCGCGCTGGGACCGGCACAACCGGCTGATCGCGCAGACCGATGCCCTGGACCGAACCACCGAATTCACCTACGACGCTGATGGCCGACTGACCCGGGTCGTCCGACCGGATGGCAGCGAACTAACCACCGTCCACGACGACATGGGGCAGCCGAAGGAGACTCAGGGCCCGGACGGCTCTGTCTGGCGCCAGACATGTGATGAAGCGGGCAACCGCATGTCCGTCACCGACCCCACAGGCGCCCAGACCCGCTACACCTACGACGAGTACGGTCACCCGGCCTCCGTTACCGACGCCCTGGGCAACACCACGCGTATCGCATGCAACACCGCAGGTCTTCCTATGGAGATCACCGATCCCCTGGGCGGCGTCACCTCCTATCGCCGGGACCCCTTCGGCCGCATCACCACCATCATCGACCCTCTCGGCGCCACCACTCGCCTGACCTGGACCACCGAGGGCAAGCTCGCCCGCCGCATCTCAGCGGACGGCTCCGAGGAGACCTGGACCTACGACGGCGAAGGCAACTGCATCCGCCACACCGACGCCCTGGGCGGCGTCACCACCTACGAGTACACCCACTTCGACCTGCTCACCGCCCAAACCACCCCGGACGGAGTCCGTCACGAGTTCACCCACGACACCGACCTCAACCTCCGCCAAGTCACCAACCCTCAAGGTCTGACCTGGACGTACGACTACGACCCGGTCGGTCGCCTGATTTCCGAGACCGACTTCGACGGCCGCACACTCAGCTACACCCATGACGCTGACGGGCAGTTGATCTCACGCTCCAATGCCCTCGGCGAGGCAATTACTTACGAGCACGATGCGCTCGGCCACGTCGTCACCAAAACCGCCCCCAACGGCCACATCACCACCTACACATATGGCCCCGCCGGCCGCCTCCTCGAAGCAACCAACCCCGACGCCACCCTCATCTACCACCGGGACCGACTCGGCCGCGTCAAGTCCGAGACAACCAACGGCCGCACCATAACCTTCGCTTACGACGCACTCGGCCGGCGAACCCGCCGCATCACCCCCAGCGGCGCCACCAGCACCTGGACATACGATGCCGCAGGCCGCCGAACCTCCCTCACCGCCTCCGGCCACACCTTCAACCTCGAACGCGACGCTGCAGGCCGCGAGATAACCCGCCACTTCGGCGACGACACCACTCTTATCCACAACTGGGACCCTCTCGGCCGCCTCACCTCCCAGACCCTAACCAGCGGCGCCGAGACGACCACTCCACTCATCGACCGCGCATACACCTATCGCCGCGATGGTTACCTCACCGGCATCGCCGACTCCCGCAGTGGAACCCGTACCTTCGACCTGGATGCCATCGGCCGTGTCACCGCAGTCAATGCACCCGGTTGGACGGAGCGTTACGCCTACGACTCAGCAGGCAACCAAACCGAAGCATCCTGGCCCACCGAACACCCCGGCGCCGAGGCCCAAGGCTCTCGCACCTACACCGGCACGCGTATCACTCGTGCTGGCAACGTCCGCTATGAATACGACGATCAGGGCCGCATCGTCCTCCGCCAGAAGACCCGTCTGTCCCGCAAGCCGGACACCTGGCGCTACGAGTGGGATGCCGAAGACCGCCTGATCGCGGTGGTCACTCCCGATGGCTCCCGCTGGCACTACCTCTACGACCCTCTCGGTCGCCGGATAGCTAAAGAACGTCTTACCGAAACCGGCGAGATAGCCGAACAAGTCAACTTCACTTGGGACGGGCCAACCCTCACCGAACAAACCACCGCTTCAGCTGGTCACCCCAACCAGGTCACCCTCACCTGGGACCACAATGGCCTTCACCCCGTCACGCAGACCGAGAAAATATCTGCAGTCAACGCCCCCCAACAAGAGATCGATCGCCGCTTCTTCGCCATCATCACTGACCTCATCGGCACCCCTACAGAACTGGTAGATGAATCAGGGAAGTTGGCGTGGTATACACGCAGCACTCTCTGGGGAGCGACAGCCTGGTCAACAGACAGCAGTGCCTATACACCCCTCCGCTTTCCAGGCCAATATTTTGACCCAGAAACAGGTCTCCACTACAACTTCCATCGCCATTACGACCCGGAAACCGGGCGGTATGCGTCAGCAGATCCCCTTGGGCTCACGCCAGCACCTAACCCGGCGACATACGTCCGCAACCCACACAACTGGTCAGACCCACTAGGACTTGCCCCATGCCCACCTGAAGATTCGGGTGACGTCGAGCTCTCCTTGGACAAACCCGAACGAGCGGGCGGCGCTCAGGCAATTCCAGGGCTGCGTGACGATGGCAGCACAGTAATCCATGGCCACGGCGGATACCGCGGAGACGGAACCTTCGAAATGCCTGAAGGAACAAAGCTTTATATGTACGTTAAGGACGGAAAGGCACTCGACCAGCTGGTGGGCTTGAGAATCGCCGGCCCAGGCGGACCAAGGGTTCCATATGAGGAAATGTTCGGTCCTGGTGACACCGTCCCTAACTACACTTTGTCACCACTAGGAAGGCACCCGCAGACGGGCCTCCCGCTAAAATACCGGGAGGGCTCCATCGTAGTGGACGAGCCGACTCTGCTGAGTGATATACTCAAGCCAGGGATGGGTGATTGTCATTGGGTAGCTTGTCGACGTCCTGGATTTGGGAATGGCTGAATATCGAGATCTATCCCCGTACTGTTACGGCGACACCCCGTTTCCGATGAAGAACATCGGCTGGCTGGGTACGAAGTACGGACTGCAGAACCAATTGGTCGAAGTCGACGATCTCGTTTCTCAACGCCTGAAAGACGAGACACGACTAATTAGAACCATGCAGCTCGGGACCCATGAGTGTGAATTCTGCTCAGGCTCCATCCCAGCGGTAGGCAATGGAGAAATTCACGTTTACGCGGACAGCGGTGAGACTTACTCTGCTCCGGCACTCGTGTGTCACTATGTCGAGCTTCATCGATACGCGCCACCGCAGGAGTTCGTTGACGCACTTCTAAACCGCAATCCCCTTACATGGGATTCGCGGGCCGATATCCTGAGAGACCATCTAGCAACTCCTGACGCAAACCCTACTTGGCGACTCAACGCTTTGATCGATCTTACCCGCTGGGAAGATGAGCGGGCCGACAGGGCGATAGTTGCCTCGGCGCACGACGAGGAGCTGGAGTTGGTTGCCAGCTACGAGTTGGGAATTGCGCTTGCGGCAGTTTGGATCCGCTCCAGAGCTATTGATGGCGACGCATTCAGATCTCTTTACCCGGACGTACAGTCCAGCTTGCGGGGAGAATACAGCAGGCGCGGCATTCGCTTTCCGCTGCCGAGGTAGCACCACAGGGCGCCGTTGGTAACTAGCCCTCCTGGCCTCGAAAGAAGCCAAGGACGGCGCCAGTCAAGCATTTGTCAGCAGCCCAGCAATGGGCTGCTACCGCCACACCCAATCCACACCGCTGATAACGCGGCCACCCAAACCAGATGACCAACCCGCACTCACACTTCTAGGCAACCGTCACCGTAGACGACAGGCCACTTCCCTCTCTTGCGCTTCAGAGCCTCGATCGGCTTCATGTGATTGACCGGTCAACCGCGAAGAGAAGGACCTTCTAGACGTGCGGATCGGTATTAGTTCCGACGCGTTCCAAAAGACGTCGGAACGCGAGAGGTGTGCAGTATAAGATCACGCGCGCACAGGCGCTCTCGCGAACGAGTATCTTCCGCCCTTTTCGTGCTAGCTCTATACACTCATTCCCATCTGTAGAGAACGATGACTTTTGCCAGGCTATATCTGACATACTACACCTTTATAGCTTCTTGATGATTTCCAGCATTAGAGCATGTGTGCCTTCGATGCTAAGCGACACCTCTTCGGTGCGGTCCAGGATGTCCCTGTAGTTCGTCAGCTGCGTATCGGCATCCAACAACGCGCTTCCGTGGGCGACATCAAGGTGGACCGTGTCCAGTTGCACAACCGGTCCAGCCGCATAGAGCGTTGAAATGCCAGCATTAGGAAATCCGCCTGCAATAAAGGGGATCGCACGTACCGCGACGTTGTCCCGCTCCGTGGCCTCCAACACATGGGCAAGTTGACGGCGAGCAACCTTTGGGCCGCCGAATTGCATGCGCATCGCAGCCTCGTGAATTAGGAATGTACAGATGGGCGCGCTCTCCTTGTCCAAAACATCGCGTCGCCGCATACGGAAAGACAACCTGCGTCGGAGTTCTGCCGGTGCTGGTGAGGGCACAGCCGTGGCAAGGACAGCTTTGGCATAGTCCTCGGTCTGGAGAAGGCCGGGCATGTGCATAATTTGGATGGTGCGAATTCGATGGGCATGGTGCTCGAGCTCGGCCACATCCAGGGCACCCACTGGGATGGAGCCGCGATATTCCTCCCACCACCCCCTTGTCCGCTCTTCGGCCATGGCAGCCAACGCGTTCACGTAGGACCGGTCTTCGCAGCCATAGATGCGAGCCAGCGCTCTGACGCGTTCTGCGCTCACCCCGAAGCGGCCGGCTTCGATGTTGCTGATGCCGGTTCGGTTGGTGCCGAGGTGTTTCGCAGCTTGCGGTGCCGTCATTGCGGCGTGCTCGCGCAGCTTGCGCAGTTCGGCGCCAAGTCGCTGTTGCCGTGCGGTTGGTGCTGGTCTCGGTGGCACTTGCGTCCTGCCTCCTCACGGGTGGTCCCATGCTGCCACGTTGGGCAGGTGAGCGACACACCACTCCAACGGGTTTACCTCAGCTGTAGAACTGGTGCTACGGCCGCTGGGTGTGGTCTGCTCACGCTGCGCACCTCATTGCCGATAGGGCTCGAAGTGCCGCCTGCTGCAAGAGTGTTGATTCGTGGCGGGCCGTACCACGGGCGGTCATGAGAGTGCTGACCATCGGGTATCGCGTTGGGAGACCTCCATGGGCACAGCATTGATCACTGCCGCGAGCACCATCTGCGAAGAAACGGCGCAGTCTCACTATGAGTTGACCGCCCCAGCGAACTGCAGTACGCCCCTGCTCGCAAGGCGGTTCGTCGCTGGCGCACTCGAAGCAACCGGGCATCTCAGCCTGCGTGATGACGCTTGCGTGTGCGTCTCCGACGCCGTCACCAACACCGTCCAGCACGCCGGAGTGGAAAGCCTGCGCATTGAGTTGACGGCCACCGCGTCCGCCGTCGTCGTGGCCGTTTGCGACGACAACACCCGTCGCCTCCCCTGGCCCCGGCAGGCCCGGGATGACGAGGAGAGCGGTCGCGGGCTGGCGCTCGTGCGCGGCCTCGCGCACGCGTCCGGGGTCAGCTGGGACTGGGACGAGCTGCAACTCGTGGGGAAGCGGGTGTGGTTCGAGTTGCGAGATGAAAGAGCTGTGACTGGCGGTGAGCCAACTACCCAGGGAACGGCCAAGGATTGGGCCGGCAAGTAACCCCATCCGTGGCCAAGAACTTCGTCTGCTGCATCATCACCGGCGCCAGCGCCCCCGCCTTGGGGCAGGTCTCATGGTCGTGGCCCAGCCGGTGCCCCACCTCGTGGTTGATCAGCATCTGGCGGTAGGCCAGCATCTGGTCGCCGAATGTCGGAGAACCCTGCGCCCAGCGGTAGGCGTTGATCATCACGCGATCGGTCGCCGCCGAGTCGCAGGAGACATTGTCCTCGGTCGTGTCCAGGCCGGACTTGGCGCACCAGGAGGCCGTCGTGCCCGGGCTGGCCAGGGTGACGGCGAAGTCCGCATGGCCGGACGAGACCCGTTCGAACGTACGTCGGCCGCCATGCCCCCAACTGCGGTCGTCGTTCAGCGTCTTGTGGACGGCCTCGGCGAACAGGGCACCGTCCAGCGGCAGGCCCTTCTCCACGTCAACGCGGTAACGGAGAACTTCACCCTTACCGGGGGCTTGGTCATGGCCGCCCACGGTCTCGAAATCACCCGAGGCTTTTGCCTTGGCGTCCAGCGGGTAGCGCAGCGCCATCTTCTGCTCAAAGCTCGCGGGGGCCCGGACCCCGCCGTCCGGTGTTGGGCGGCTGTCGGAGCGGGAGGCCTTCTGGGGGGCGGAGTGGCCGTCCACGTCGGCGGTGCTGGCCTGAGCCTTGGTGTCCGTACCGTCCTCGACCTGGCCGGCCACCACCACGGCCAGCACGGCCGTGACCACCGCGGCCGCGACGCCGGTGACGGTGCGCGCCCGGCCACCGCCGCCACGGTGTGAGGACGCGGCCTCCCGGCGGGGCGACGGCACCGGTGCGGCGGCAGGCGCGGTCTGGCCGCGCTGGGGGCCGATGACGGCCCAGCCGGTCACGGTCCCGGGCCGGTCCGCGGGGGGTGCGGGAGCGGCCTGGGGGGCGCGTGCGCTGTGTTTACCCACGAGGCGAGGCGCTCCGTTCAGACGTCTTGGCGGTGTCCGTGAGGAGATCCCGGAAGGCGCGGGCCACCGCGTCCGGGTCCTCCATCATCGCGACATGGCCCGCACCCACCAGCACGACCAGCCGCGAGTCGCGGAAGGCGGCGCTCGCTCGGCGGGCCGTACGGACGGAGACAAGCTGGTCGCGCATTCCGTACACCAGCAGGGTAGGGGCAAGCACCCGCTCGGCCTGACGCCACAGCGAGTGCTGGCCGCCAAGGGTGTAGGCGTCCACCAGGCCGCGTACCGAGCGGGCCATCACATCCCAGCAGTAGGGCTGCGCCAGCCGTCGCCGGTACTCCTCGACCGCGGTGTCGAACTGCTCCTGGGTGGCCCGGGCGGGGTCGCCGTAGCAGAGCGCCAGTATCGCGGCGGTGCGCTGCTCGGGGGTCCAGTCCCTGGTCAGCCGGGCGAACAGCGGCACCACACCGGGCATCGCCATCAGCGCGGTGGGCAGCGCGGTGCGCTGCAGCCGCAGATCCGGCAGGGCGGGCGAGACCAGGGTGACGGTGCGCACCAGGTCCGGGCGGACGGCGGCGACCCGGGTGACGATGGCGCCGCCCATGGAGTTGCCGAAGAGGTGCACGGGGCCGCGGCCGGCGGCGTCCAGATAACGGATGACCACCCGGGCGTAGGCGGTGATGGAGTGGTCGCCGTCGTCCGGCGGCGGCGCGTCGCCGAAGCCCGGCAGGTCCAGTGCCTCTCCGTCGACCGCGTCGGCCAGCCGCGCCATCAGCGGCGTCCAGTTGCTGGACGAGCCGCCCAGACCGTGGACGAAGAGAGCGGGCGGCAGTCCGGGCTCGGCGCCCGGCCGGCGGCGCACCGTCAGCGTGACCCCCGGGAGGGTCACCGTGCGCCGCTCCTCCCCCGCGCTGAGCTGCGCGAAGGGCATGGACGGCACCATCGGCACGGCATGGGCGCCCAGGGACTCGGTCTCGGACATGCGGCAATGTTACGAGACGATCACGCCGGAAATGCCTGTGGCGGCGGTCACAGATCACCTGGCGGCGCGGGGCCGGGTCTCCTAGGCTCGTAGGCAGGAGCAGTGGGCGCTCTTCCCGGAAGGCACCCGGAAGGCAGAGGGACACGCGCGGAAGGGGACATCCAGCATGCCCGTCGATCCGACCAACCCTGACACCTTCGAAGACGACATCACCGAGGACGAAGGCGACGCCATGGAGTTCGATGTCGAGGCACCCGAGGCCGACGCCGCGGAGCAGCACGCGGAGCTGGCACCCGACCGCGACGATCCGCTGACCCCCCTGGACAGCTATCCGGCCAACGAGGCGGACCGTGCGGAGCAGGCCCGCGTCGTGGAGCTGGACGAGGACGACTACCGCTGATCCGGGGGAACGGGGGCGATCTGTGGTGACCTGCGGAAATTGTCGGATATTTGTGGGCTTCCCACAGCGTCCGCCGGATGAAATTCTCCCCTACGGCCAGGCGACGGCCGGTTACCCAAAAGTACGATGGCGAACGCGGTGCTCGCCGTACAGGGAACAATCATGGGAGGCGGCGTGACAGCCATCGAGCAGACCGAGGCGCGCCCCCGGGGCACGCGCCTGCCGCGCCGAGCCCGACGCAACCAGCTCCTGGGCGCCGCCCAGGAGGTCTTTGTGGCGCAGGGGTACCACGCCGCGGCGATGGATGACATCGCCGAGCGCGCGGGGGTCAGCAAGCCCGTGCTCTACCAGCACTTCCCGGGCAAGCTGGACCTCTATCTGGCCCTGCTGGACCAGCACTGCGACAACCTGCTGCAGGCGGTGCGCACCGCACTGGCCTCCACCAATGACAACAAGCAGCGGGTGGCGGCCACCATGGACGCCTACTTCGCCTATGTGGAGGACGAGGGCGGCGCCTTCCGCCTGGTCTTCGAGTCCGACCTGACCAATGAGCCCGCCGTCCGCGAGCGGGTGGACCGGGTCTCGCTGGCCTGCGCCGAGGCGATCAGCGCGGTCATCGCCGAGGACACCGGGCTGGCCAAGGAGGAGGCCATGCTGCTGGCAGTGGGCCTGGGCGGTGTCTCCCAGGTGGTGGCCCGCTACTGGCTGTCCAGCGAGAGCACGGTGCCACGGGCCACCGCGGTGCAGCTGATCACCTCGCTGGCCTGGCGCGGTCTGGCGGGCTTCCCCAAGAGCGGCCCGGAGCACTGACCGGCGGCCACGCCGGGCTAATGTGTGAAACGTACGGCGCGGTCGGCCGCGCACCCCTCCCCTGGGGCTACGCCATGGGGGACCGCACACCATCGGAGGGACAGTAGCCGTGGAGGTCAAGATCGGCGTGCAGCACACGCCCCGCGAGATCGTTCTGGAGACCGGGCAGGCCACCGAAGAGGTGGAGCGCCTGGTGTCCGAGGCCCTCGCCGGCAAGGCACCGCTGCTCAGCCTGACGGACGAAGACGGACGCCGGGTCCTGGTCCCGTCCGAGAAGCTGGCCTATGTCGAGATCGGCAAGCCCACCGTCCGCAGGGTCGGCTTCACCACGATCTGAGCAGCAGTCATCGCTGATGGCAGCTGATGACAACGGCGGGGCCCGGGTGGCGAGTTCACCCGGGCCCCGCCGTTGCCGTCCCCGGAGCCGGTGAGGGTTGCCCGGTGGAGACGTGGGGTAAGACCGCCATCGGCCGAATCGCATCCGCTTCTCGGCATCGCATGGGAGGGAACCACCATGATCCTCTGGGAAGCGCTCGGGTCGGTCCTCATCGGCCTCGCCGTCGCCTCCGGCGCGCTGCGCTGGCTGCCCGCCCGTTTCGGACGCTTCCGCTCTGGTGCGCTCGCCCTGGCCACGGGGCCGGCCGCCGGGCTGTTCGGCGCCCTGCTCACCCATTCCGTGCTCGGCCCCGGTCACGCCCTGGCCACCCTGGTGGGGTCGCTGGTGGTCGGCGGCACCCTGCTGTCGCTGCTGCTGCGGCCGTCAGGCCCGCCCCGCCGGTCAGCGACGGCGTGAGCGGGCCTCTCGGGGACCCCGGTGCGAGCCGGAGTGCTCGGGTCAGGCCGCCAGTCCGAGGGCGGCCATCCGCTTGGTGTGCGCCTCGGTGATCCGGGAGAACATCTTGCCGACCTCCGCCAGGTCGAAGCCGTCGGCCACCCCGCCGACCAGCATGGTGGACAGCGCGTCCCGGTCGGCCACCACTCGCTGCGCCTGGGAGAGCGCCTCGCCCATCAGCCGCCGGGCCCACAGCGCCAGCCGGCCGCCGACCCGGGGCTCGGCCTCGATGGCGGCCCGGACCTTCTCGACCGCGAAGCTGGTGTGGCCGGTGTCATCCAGCACGGTCAGCACCAGGGCGCGGGTGTCGGAGTCCAGCCGGGCGGCGACCTCCCGGTAGAAGTCACTGGCGATCGAGTCGCCCACATACGCCTTGACCAGGCCCTCCAGCCAGTCCGAGGGTGCGGTCTGGCGGTGGAACTCATCCAGCGCGGCGGCAAACGGCTCCATGGCCCCCACCGGCTCGACGTCGATCGCGGCCAGCCGGTCGCGCAGCCGCTCGAAGTGCTGGAACTCGGCGGCGGCCATCCTGGCCAGGGCGGCCTTGTCGTCCAGCGTGGGCGCCAGCTTGGCGTCCTCCGCGAGCCGCTCGAAGGCGGCGAGCTCGCCATAGGCGAGGGCGCCGAGCAGATCCACTACGGCGGCCCGGTACTGCGGGTCGGCGGATGCCTGATCCCAGTTCTGGGCGGCGATTCCGGTGTGCTCTTCTGCGGGCTCGGTGGCCTTGTCGGGCGTCTCCATGAACCGAACGATAGCCCGCCCTGTCCCGCCCCGAAATGCCTGGTCAGCCAGCGGGCTCCGGTAACGGTCACGTTCCGTCGGGGCACGGATGCGGCTTTCCGGGGTACAGTGCTATGTGGCCCGCCGGGTATTCGGCAGGCCGCACCCATGCCGGTTCTTCTGGGAGCGATTCCCTGGAGTGCCAGCGGATGCCCGGTCGGTGGCCCGATCGGCTTCCACAAAACCGACCGCCCTCCACGCCCTGCGGACGAGACGTCCGCATGCCAGGAGGGATCCGCTCGCGGCACGAATGCCCGTGTGAAGGCAGTGGTCCCGCGCCACCCGGCCCCCAGGCCGACGCGTAATCCGGCGCGGTACGTACGTACCCGTATGACCCCCTTCGCCGCTTCGCGCCGCGTCTCACAAGAAGAGGCAAACCCCTGAAAACCTCCAACACCTCGCAGACTCCGACCACTTTCCGGGACCTCGGGATCCTGCCCGAGATCGCCGAAGCGCTTGAGGCCGTCGGCATCGTCCACCCCTTCCCCATCCAGGAGATGACGCTCCCGGTCGCCCTCGCCGGCTCCGATGTCATCGGCCAGGCCAAGACCGGTACCGGAAAGACGCTGGGCTTCGGACTGCCGCTGCTGGAGCGTGTGGTGGTGCCCGCCGACGTCGAGGCGGGCCGGGCCAAGCCGGAGCAGCTGACCGACGCCCCGCAGGCGCTGGTGGTCGTCCCCACTCGTGAGCTGTGCCAGCAGGTCACCAATGACCTGCTCACCGCGGGCAAGGTGCGCAATGTCCGGGTCCAGGCGATCTACGGTGGCCGGGCCTATGAGCCCCAGGTCGAGGCGCTCAAGAAGGGCGTCGACGTGATTGTCGGCACCCCCGGCCGGCTGCTGGACCTGGCCGGCCAGAAGAAGCTGAGCCTGGCCCACGTCAAGGCACTGGTGCTGGACGAGGCCGACGAGATGCTCGACCTCGGCTTCCTGCCGGACGTGGAGCGCATCATCACCATGCTGCCCGCCAAGCGGCAGACGATGCTGTTCTCGGCCACCATGCCGGGCGCGGTGATCTCGCTGGCCCGCCGCTATATGTCGCAGCCGACGCATATCCGGGCCACCGAGCCGGACGACTCCGGCCAGACCCACGCGCACATCGCCCAGCACGTCCTGCGCGCCCACTCCATGGACAAGCCGGAGATGGTCGCCCGGATCCTGCAGGCCGAGGGCCGCGCCCTGGCCATGATCTTCTGCCGCACCAAGCGGACCGCGGCCGACATCGCCGAGCAGCTGACCCGGCGCGGCTTCGCGGCCGGCGCGGTCCACGGCGACCTGGGCCAGGGTGCCCGCGAGCAGGCCCTGCGGGCCTTCCGCAACGGCAAGGTGGACGTGCTGGTCTGCACCGATGTCGCGGCGCGCGGCATCGACGTGGACAACGTCACCCATGTCATCAACTACCAGTCCCCCGAGGACGAGAAGACCTATCTGCACCGCATCGGCCGCACCGGCCGGGCGGGCAAGTCCGGTACCGCGGTCACGCTGGTCGACTGGGACGACATCCCGCGCTGGAAGCTGATCAACAAGGCGCTGGACCTGGACTTCGACGAGCCGGAGGAGACCTACTCCACCTCGCCGCACCTCTACGAGCTGCTGAACATCCCGGCCGGCACCAAGGGCATCCTGCCGCGCTCGGAGCGCACCCGCGCCGGGCTGGCGGCCGAGGAGATCGAGGACCTCGGCGAGCCGGGCGGGCAGGGCCGGGGCGGCCGTGGCCGCCGGTCCTCCGGTCCGGCCGTGACCGAGGAGCGTCCGGAGCGCACCCGCACTCCGCGCCAGCGCCGCCGCACCCGCTCCGGGCGCACGCTGGACGCCGCGGCCCCGGCCGCGTCGGCTCCCGCCGAGGCCGTCCCCGCCACCACGGCTCCGGAGACCCCGGCCCGCCCGCGCCGCCGCCGGCGGACGCGCGGTGGTGCGACGGCGGCACCGGTTGCCGCGGTCACGCCGGTCGAGACGGTGGTGCCCCAGGCGCAGCCGGTCGCTGCCGTGATCGAGGCCACGGTCGAGGCCGTGCAGGTGGCCGAGGTCGCCGCCGAGGCCAAGCCGAAGCGGACTCGCACGCGTACGGCCAAGAAGGCCGTCGCGGTCGTGGAGACCGTGGAGGCGGCCGAGGTCGTCGCCGAGGAGAAGCCCAAGCGGACCCGTACCACGAAGAAGGCCGTCGCGGCCGCCGTGGACGCGGTTGAGGCTCCCGCCGAGGAGAAGCCGAAGCGCACCCGCGCCGCCGCCAAGAAGGCCGTCGCGGCCGTGGAGACGGTCGAGGCCCCTGCCGAGGAGAAGCCCAAGCGGACCCGTACCGCCAAGGCGGCCGCCCCGGCGGTGGCCGACGAGGCCGAGGCCAAGCCGAAGCGGACCCGTACCGCGAAGAAGGCCGTCGCCGCCGTGGACGCGGTTGAGGCTCCCGCCGAGGAGAAGCCCAAGCGCACCCGCACCGCCGCCAAGAAGGCCGTGGCCGCCGTGGACGGCGAGGCCGAGGCCAAGCCCAAGCGCACCCGCACCGCCAAGGCCGCCGCCCCGGCGGTGACCGAGGAAGCCGAGGCCAAGCCGAAGCGGACCCGTACCGCGAAGAAGGCCGTCGCCGCCGTGGACGCGGTTGAGGCTCCCGCCGAGGAGAAGCCCAAGCGCACCC
>NZ_JBIUAW010000002.1:0-109324 GCF_044593195.1 Streptomyces sp. NPDC052396 | reverse complement strand
CCCGCACCGCCGCCAAGAAGGCCGTGGCCGCCGTGGATGTCGTCGATGCGGCCGTGACGGCCACGGTTGACGGCGCCGAGGCCAAGCCGAAGCGCACGCGGACGGCCAAGAAGGCCGTGGCCGCCGTGGACGGCGAGGCCGAGGTCAAGCCGAAGCGGACCCGCACCGCCGCCAAGAAGGCGGTCGCGGCCGTGGATGCCGAGGCGGAGGCCGCGCCCAAGCGGACCCGTACCGCCAAGAAGGCCGTCGCGGCCGTGGACGGCGAGGCGGAAGCCAAGCCCAAGCGCACCCGCACGGCCAAGAAGGCGGTCGCCGCCGTGGACGGCGAGGCCGAGGCCAAGCCCAAGCGGACCCGTACCGCCAAGAAGGCCGTCGCCGCCGAGAGCTGAGCGTCGCCCACGCACCCGTGGCCGGTCACCTGAACAGGTGGCCGGCCACGGGCCGTTCCGCGGCGGAGCCGCATGTCACAGCAGGCCCGCACGCTACGCCGCGAAGCCCCCGTCCACCGCGACTGCCGCTCCGGTGACATAGCCGGCCTCCGGGCCGGCCAAATAGGCGATCAGGTCGGCCACTTCGGAGGCGTGGCCATAGCGGCCGACGGCCGTGAACGCCGCCTGGGTGGCGGACGACGGGCCGTCGGCGGGGTTCATCTCGGTGTCGATGGGGCCGGGTTGGACCAGGTTGACGGTGATGCCGCGCGAACCCAGCTCGCGGGCCAGGGACTTGGTCAGTCCGGTCAGCGCGGCCTTGCTCATGGCGTACAGCGAGCCGCCGGGGAACGCGGCGCGTTCGGTCATACAGCTGCCGATGGTGATGACGCGGCCGCCCGGCCCCAGGTGGGCCACCGCGGCCTGGGTCGCCAGGTAGACGGCCCGGATGTTGACCGCGAGGACCCGGTCGACATCGTCGGCGGTCATCTCCCCGATGGGCCCGATCACCCCCACCCCCGCGTTGTTGACCAGGATGTCCAGCCGCCCGAACGCGGTGACGGTCTCGGCCACCGAGGCTCGTACCGCCGCCGGGTCCGCCGCGTCGGCCCGTATCGCCCGGACGCGGCGGCCCAGCGCTTCGGCCTTGGCGGCCACCTCGGCGGCGCGGGCCTCCTCCGAGCGGTAGGTGAAGGCGACATCGGCCCCGGCGGCGGCCAGCCGCAGCACGGCCGCCTCGCCGATGCCTCGGCTGCCGCCGGTGACCAGGGCGACCCTGTGATCAGTTGAGTGCGTAGTAGACATGTACCGATCGTCGGCCGGATCCTCGCCCGGGTCCGGCGGCATTCGGACGTGGAGGTTAGCCTCGGGGCATGAGCAGGCCGCCCTTTCTCACCTTGCCCCCCTGTGCCCGTGCCTACCGTCTGGCCACGGCCCGCGGGGAGTTCGCCGTGCATGACGCCCGTCCGGACGGGCCGCCGCGCGGCACCGTGCTGCTGGTGCCGGGGTTCACCGGCAGCAAGGAGGACTTCATCGCGGTGCTGGGGCCGCTCGCCGAGGCGGGCTACCGGGCGGTGGCGGTGGACGGCCGGGGACAGTACGAGAGCGGCGGCCCTGGGGACGAAGCGGCCTACGCCCAGCGGGAGTTGGCGCTGGATGTGCGCGCCCAGGCGGCGGCCCTCGGCGATGGTGTGCATCTGGTGGGGCACTCGCTGGGCGGGCTGATCGCCCGGGCCGCGGTGCTGGACGACGCGGCCCCGTACCGCTCGCTCACCCTGATGAGCAGCGGCCGGGCGAGCATCGCCGAGTCGCAGCGGGCCCGTACCGGGCTGCTGGTGCATGCGCTGGCCGAGCTGCGGATGAGTCCGGCGGAGGTGTGGCTGGAGATGCAGCGGATGGAGGCGGAGGCCGCCGACCCGGACGCGCCGCCGGCCCTGGGCGAGTTTCTGCACCGGCGCTGGCTGGCCACGGTCCCGGAGCAACTGGTGGTCACCGGACGGCAGTTGATGAGCGAGCCGGACCGGGTCGGGGAGCTGGCCCGGGTGCCGCTGGCCAAGCATGTGCTGTGCGGGGCGGTGGACTACGCCTGGCCGGTGCCGGAGATCGAGGCCATGGCCAAGGAACTGTCCGCGGTGCGCACGGTGGTGGCGGGCGCGGGTCACTCCCCCGCCGCCGAGCGCCCGGCCGCCACCGCCGAGGCCCTGACCGGGTTCTGGGAGGAGCTCAGGCGATCCGGTTCGAGGTGACGGTGAAGAGTCCGCCCTCGGGGTCGCGCAGGGTCGCCTCGCGCTCGCCGTGCGGGCCGGCCTCCTGGGCCAGCTCGCCGCCGGCCGCCAGCGCCGCCCGTACCGCCTGCTCCACGTCGTCCACACAGAAGTAGACATGCCAGCGCGGCCGGATACGGGGGTCGGGCGCGGCCTCCACGCCGCCGCCGCGCAGGCAGGCCACGGTGTGGCCGTGCACCCGCACCATCACCGCGTCGTCCTCGTAGGCCAGGTCGGTGTCCTGGCTGTCCCAGCCGAAGATGGCGCCATAGAACTGGGCGGCGTCGAAGCCATTGCGGGTGCGCAGTTCCAGCCAGGCGGGGGCGGCACCGCTGCCGATCGTCCAGCCGGGCAGCACCCGGCCCTCCCAGAAGCCGAAGACGGCGCCGTCGGGGTCGGAGGCCAGCACCGCGCGGCCGCTGCCGAAGGCCAGCGGCCCCACCGCCACGGTGCCGCCGCGCTCCCTGATCCGGGCGGCCACCGCGTCGGCGTCGTCCACCACGAAGTACGCGGTCCAGGAGACCGGCACGCTCATGGACCGGGCCACATTGCCGATGCCCGCCACCGGCTTGCCCTCCCTCAGGGCCACCAGGAAGTTCTCGCCCAGCGAGCCCGACCGGAAGGTCCAGCCCAGCACCGTGCCGTAGAAGCCCTGGGCACCGGCGAGGTCACCGGTCTGCAGGCTCACCCAGCAGGGCGTCCCGGGCCCCGCGCGGTCGGAAGCCGACATGGCCGATCGCCTCGTTCCTGTTGTGTGCTCCGTAAGGGAAAACGGGCCGTCCGCGCATGCCACGGCAGCCGCCCATAGCCCCCAGGGTTCCATCCGGTCCCCCCGCGCGCACTCCGGCACGCCCGGATCGGGCCCCATGGGAAGCTCGGGTCAGAACTGCATCCGCAGGTGGTCCCAGAAGCCGTCCCGCAGCGCCCGGCGCAGGTCCGCATGGCCGCGCAGCGACAGACCCAGCAGCGACTCGGCCTCCACCAGCAGCTCCTGGTCGACGGTGCCGGGCAGATAGGGGTGGCCGGGCAGCAGCTCGGAGAGCGAGTCATGGCCCCGGGAGCCCAGCCACTGGGCCGCCACCCGGGCGCCCACAAAGCGCACATCGTCCCGGCTGGGCGCGGGGCCACGGGCGACGGCCTCGCCGAAGGACTCATAGCCGGTCCGGCGGGAGACATAGGGCTTGCAGAAGTCGAGGTCGAAGGTGCGCTGGCTGTCCACCTCCCAGAGCAGCGGCTCGGCCTGATTGCGGCCACCGGCCGCCTCGATGCCCCACAGGTGCACCCGGGCGCCATAGCCCTGGGCGGCCTCCACCGCGGAGACCAGGTCCTCGTCCCCGCCGATGAGCACCGCGTCGCTGATGGCCCGGTGCCGGGCCAGCGACTCCAGGTCGGAGCGGATCAGGGAGTCCACGCCCTTCTGCTGGTTGTTGGCGTTGAGATTGCCCAGTCTGACCTTGACGTCCGGGAGCTCGGCGATGGACTGCTGCTCGGGGGTGTGGATGCGGCGGCGGGCGCCGTCGTACCAGTAGACGCGCAGCAGTCTGCTGTCCGGGAAGATGGTGCGGGCCTTGTCGATAAAGGCCTCGATCAGCCCCTCGGCGTCCAGCTCGAAGGCCCGCCGGTCCTCGGTGCCGGCCACCAGGCGGCCCGCGGCGGCGTAGACATAGCCCGCGTCCACAAAGACGGCATGGGTGGAAGGGGTGGTCGCCACCTCGGCGAGCACCCGGGTGAGCAGTTCATTGGTGCGCTCGATGCCGGCGGCCACGGCACGCAGGTCAAGGGGGGCGGGCTCAGGGGCGGACGGGTTCGCGTCAGTCATGTCGGGGGTCGTTCCTCAGTCATGTTGGGGGGTCGTTCCGTTCCGGGTCCGGCGATCCGACTGGTCATTAGTGAGGTTAAAAATTTCCTTAGCGTAGGGAATGTTTGAGAGGGCACCTTCGTTCTAGAGCTGTGTAACGCGCCGCCACCGCAGTCGCGCGCGTCACTGTTCATTCAGTTCTCCTCAGGAGGATCACGACGAAGGGAGAAGCCTTGCGCTTCGAAATCATGCGCCTCGACGACGTCGATGGCACCGCCGTCGACAGCACTGTCGTAGACGCCGCCTCCGTCAACCGGATCGTGCAGCAGGCCGCCTCGGTGGGCCAACGCATCTATATCCGCCCGGCCGACACCGGGACGCGGTGACCCCCACCGCCGCCGATATGCGCGACGCCCCCGTACGGAACGTTCCGTACGGGGGCGTCGCGCATATCCGGGGCCTCACCGGTGGTGGCTGATCACCTGGGTGATGCCGTTGATGATCTGCTGCACGGCCAGCGCGGAGAGCATCATGCCCGCGAGCCGGGTGACCAGGACCACTCCGCCGTCCTTGATCACGCGGATGATCAGCAGCGAGTAGCGCATCACCAGCCAGAGCACCACATGCATGGCGGCGATGGCGGCCCACACCGAGACCTGGGCGGCGACGGAGTTGGCGTGCTGCACCGCCAGGATCACCGAGACGATGGCGCCGGGGCCGGCCAGCAGCGGCATGCCCAGCGGCACCAGGGCGACATTGACGTCCTTGGTCTGGGTCGGCTCCTCGGACTTGCCGGTCAGCAGGTCCAGGGCGATCAGCAGCAGCAGCAGACCGCCCGCGATCATCAGGGCGGGGGTGGTGATGTGCAGGTAGTCCAGGATCTGCTGGCCGCAGATGCCGAAGACGGTGATCACGCCGAACGCCACGGCGGCCGCCTGCCAGGCCATCCGGCGCTGGACCTTGGCGGCACGGCCCGCGGTGAGGGCCAGGAAGATCGGGGTGATCCCGGGGGGATCCATGATCACAAACAGGGTGAGGAAGAGGGAGCCGAAGACAGCGAAGTCGAACACGGTGGTGCCTTGTGAGAGTGCGAAACGCGCGTACGGGCGCCCTGGAGCGCGCCCGGTACGGGAGTTACGGGGGGTATGGAAGGGAGCAGGATGCGGCCGTGGGACGGCCGTTGGATCAGCGGAGGGGCCGGCCACCCGCGCCGGGGACGGGGAAAGCGCCCGTCGCGCGGCGGGTGATCTCGCCGTAGATCTCCGGGTCGGTGGTGAACTCTCCGAGCTCACAGCTCTTGCGGCTGCCGTGGTAGTCGCTGGAGCCGGTGGTCAGCAGGCCGAGCTCGGCCGCCAGGCCGCGCAGCCGGGCCCGGGTGGCGGCGTCATGGTCCATGTGGTCCACCTCGACGCCGTCCAGACCGGCCGAGGCCAGCTCGGCTATCGAGGTCTCGGACAGGCAGCGGCCGCGCTTGACGGCCAGCGGGTGCGCCAGCACCGTGACCCCGCCGGCCGCCTTGACCAGGCGGATGGCCTCAAAGGGGTCGGACTCGTGCTTCTCCACATAGGCCCGGCCGCCATTGCCCAGCCACTGCTCGGTGAAGGCGTCCGAGACGCTGTCGATCACGCCCAGCTCCACCATGGCGGTGGCCACATGCGGACGTCCCACCGCGCCACCCGCGGCCAGCTCGGCCACCCGCTCCCAGGCGATGGGCACGCCCAGTTCACGGAGCCTGGCCACCATGGCGCGGGCCCTCGGCTCACGGCCGTCGCGCACCAGCTCGCGCTCGGCGGCGAACTCGGGCTCGGCGGCGTCGAAGAGGTAGGCGAGCAGGTGCACCCCAATGCCGCCCAGGCGGCAGGAGAGTTCGGCGCCGGTGACCAGGGTGAGCCCGGCGGGCAGGGCCGCGATGGCCTCGGCGTGGCCGCCGGTGCCGTCGTGGTCGGTCAGCGCCACCACGTCCAGCCCCGCGGCGGCGGCCTTGCGGACCAGCTCGGCGGGGGTGTCGGTACCGTCCGAAGCCGTGGAGTGGGTGTGCAGGTCGATACGCACGACGCAGTACTCCCAACGGTGACGGCATGACGGTGACGGCATGGAAAAGGACGGGACCGGTTCAGGATAACCGGCGACACCCGCCCGCCCGGCAGCCTCAGGGCGCCAGGATGCGCGGGGACAGCGCCCCGCAGGGCACCAGTTCCACCTCGGCGCCCGCGTCCCGCAGGTCGGTGATCACCAACTCGTCGTACATCAGCAGCGCCGAGGTCTCCGGCCAGGCGATGGCCCACAGCCACAGCCCGCGCGCCTCACCGGCGAACACCGCCCGGTCGACGGGCGCGCCCGCCACATGCCAGAGGTGGCTGGGGCGCCCGGCCGCCAGCAGTCTGGCCTGCGGGGGACCGTCCACTTTCATATACGGCCCGGGGTCGGGTCCGTCGATGCCGGCGTACCGGGCGCCCAGGCCCACCCCCAGCTCCTCGGCGATCAGCAGCAGTTCCCCGGGGCCGCCGAGGGGGCCGGGACCGGAGCAGGCCAGCGCGGTGGCCCGGCCACCGCCTCGGTCGTCGCCGGCGCAGACCACACCGGTGAACAGCCAGCCGACCGGCAGCGGCCAGGGCATCCACACCGGGACCCGGGCCCGCTTGATCACTACGGCCAGCGCTTCCACGCTCGGCGGGACGACCGGCTGCAGAGGGTGCACCGAACCGTGCACGGCACACTGCCAGGAGTCGGCGAAGAGACCGGGCGCTCGCACCCGGCCACCGCACTTCGGGCAACTGGGTTCGCCCCTCATAGGGTCCAACGGTCCTCCCCGACCCGTCACCGCGTCAAGGACGATCACCCGTCCGGAGGGAGTTCGCATGCGCGGCTTGGGGGGCGATCCCGGGGTGGTGCCGTTCTGCAAGTGCGGGCCGTCGGTGGCTGACCGCGCCCGCGCGGCGAGCCGTATCACGCAGCCGCCCCGCACCCCTCACCGGGCCGCTCAGCTCAGCGGCACTCCCCGGCGTAGCGGGTCGCGCAGGTCGGTGCCGTGGCGCAACCAGCGCTCCTCCAGGGCGGCCGCTCCCTGCACCCGCTTGAAGGCCGCTTCATTGGGGGTCATCGGGAGGAGGGGGAGGAAGCGGACCGGGTCCATCGGCTCGGGGAGTTCCAGGTCCTCGACCAGGCCGCCGGGCTCGGCGACCAGGACCGAGGTGAAGGGGGCACCCGGCCACAGCGGTTCCCCGGTGTCCAGCGAGGCGCCCGGCGCCACCACCACGCCCTCCACCTGGGGGGAGGCGGCCAGCACGGCCAGCGGGCGCAGCACCTGGTCGGTGTCCGCGCGGCCGGGGCGCACGGAGAGGACGAGCTCCGCGCGCGGACCGCGCACCGGGTCGGCGAGGGCTGAGGTGGGGTCCGTCATCGGCTGGGCGGACATACCGAGGGTGGCGTAGCGGACCACATCGTCACCGGCATGGCCGGTGAAGCGGAGGACCTCGATGCGGTCCGTACCGAGGAAGGTCACCGCGGCACGGGCATCCACGTCGCCGAGCGCGGAGCACAGCCGGGCCTCGACCAGGGCGAGCACATCAGACATGTGCCGAGCATAGAACGAGTATCGAACACACCAAGGGGGGACAGGGGTGTCAACCCGGCTGCTAGCCTTGGCCGCTGGTCAGCGAGACATGACTGTCCCCAGGGGGACCGGCCGGAGGAGGTGGGGCTGCGATGGATCCTGGTCGACCGTGCAGTACCGACAGTTCTCCCGTCCGCCCGCCCCGGACCCGCACCCGGTGAGCTGACCGCTTCCCGTCCGGCCCTTCGCCACCGGAAAACGGAACTCCCTTCGCGCCCGCGGCACTTGACGGGGGAACGCCGCCACCTCCCGTTTGCACGTTCTCTGCGAACCGCCGCCGGCTCCGCGCCCGGTACCGCCCTGTGGACATACGCCCCTCGCGCGTGCCCGTCCCGGCGCCGCCGCACCCGCGCCCCGGCCGGCGGCCGGCCCGTGAATGGAGCCCGTCTTGTCGATGATCCGCGATCTGCGCGCCGCCGTCCGCCCCGCCCTGCGCCGGGCCGGTACCCCGGGGCCGTACCCGGCCCCGTGCCACCCCGCCGCGGGCAGTGCGGTGGTGGACTGCGCGGTCTACCGCGGGGGCCGGCGGGTGGGCGCGCACTGCGGTCCGGCGGAGGCGATGCGCCGGGTACGGGCCGAGGGCGGCTTCGCCTGGATCGGGCTGCATGAGCCCACCGAGCAGGAATTCGCCGGTATCGCCGAGGAGTTCGGGCTGCACCCGCTGGCGGTGGAGGACGCGGTGCACGCGCATCAGCGGCCCAAGCTGGAGCGTTATGACGACACCCTGTTCACGGTCTTCAAGACCATCCACTATGTGGAGCACGCCGAACTGACCGCCACCAGCGAGGTGGTGCAGACCGGCGAGGTGATGTGCTTCCTCGGCGAGGACTTCATCATCACCGTGCGGCACGGCGGCCAGGGTTCGCTGCGCGCCCTGCGGCTGCGGCTGGAGGACGACCCGGAGCTGCTGGCCAAGGGCCCGTCGGCGGTGCTGCACGCCATCGCGGACCAGGTGGTGGACGGCTATATAGCCGTCGCCGACGCGGTGCAGAACGATATCGACGAGGTGGAGATCGATGTCTTCTCGCCGGCCGGCAAGGGGGGTTCGCGGGGCGGTGACGCGGGGCGGATCTACCAGCTCAAGCGGGAAGTGCTGGAGTTCAAGCGGGCGGTCACCCCGCTGATGCGGCCGATGCGGCTGCTCAGCGAGCGGACCGTGCGGCTGGTGGAGCCCGATATCCAGAAGTACTTCCGCGATGTCGCCGACCACCTGGACCGGGTGCATGAGCAGGTGGTGTCCTTCGACGACCTGCTCAACTCGATCCTCCAGGCCAATCTGGCCCAGGCCTCGGTGGCGCAGAACGAGGACATGCGCAAGATCACGTCCTGGGCGGCGATCTGCGCGGTGCCGACGATGATCGCCGGGGTCTATGGCATGAACTTCGACGAGATGCCGGAGCTGCACTGGAAGTACGGGTACCCGCTGGTGATGGTGGTCACGGTGGCGATCTGTGTGACGATCCACCGGGGCTTCAAGCGCAACGGGTGGCTGTAGTCCTGGGGCGCCCGGTGGCTGGGCGGGGTCATAGAGTGAGCGTATGACGCTGACGCAGGCACTGATCGAAGAGGCCACCAAGAAGTCCGGCCTCATCTGGGTGCGGGGACCGGTGGGGCCCGCCCGTGCGCTGTGGCATGTCTGGCACGAGGGCGCCGCCTGTGTGGTGGGCGGACCCGGTGAGCAGCCGCTGGACGATCTCGGCCTGACCGACGGCGCCTCCGCGATGGTCATGGTGCGCAGCAAGGACCAGGGCGGGCGGCTGGTCAACTGGGCCGCCCGGGTGGGCGAGTTGCCCGCCCGGAGTGACAACTGGGCCGCCGCCGTGGCCGAGTTGAAGGGCAAGCGGCTCAACGCTCCTGACGCGGAGGGCCTTGAGGAGCGGTGGGCGGCCGAGTGCCGGGTGCTGCGGCTGGAGCCGACGGGCGACACCGCACCGTCGCCGGATGGCTCGCTGGCGGCCGTGCCGCTGCCGACCGAGGTGACCACGCGGCGGCCCATGCCGGCCGCGCTGCCGAAGCTGCTGCGCGGGCGGCGGCGCGGCCGGCCGTAACGGGCCTCAGTTCCCCGTCGGGATCCGGCTGCCCGCCCCCGCGCCCCCGAAGTCGACCCGCTGCCCCTTCTCCGGCAGGGACAGCGCGAAGTCCTTGCCCCACTCGCCGAGTTCCACCTGCCCGGCGCCACCGGCCCGGCGCACCCGCAGGGGGTAGGGCTCCCCGGCCAGGGAGACATCCAGGGTGCCGCCGGTGCCCTTGGCGTCGGTGCCGTTGACGCGGATGGCGCGGACGCCCCCGACCGTGGTGTGCGCACCGCGGGAGAGCTTGCCGTGCAGGCCCAGCAGGCCGTCCAGCAGCACGTTCTTGTCGGTGAAGCCGCGCAGTTGCTGGTAGGCGGGGTCGCCGGTGGGCACCTTCACATACTTGCCGTTGAGCTTGCCGGCCGCGCCGGCGCCGCCGGTGGCCCCGTCGCCACGGTTCCAGAAGGTCCCGTCCGCCTTGAGGAACAGCTCGTCGCCGGCCCGCAGCAGCTCGAAGGAGCCGGCGTCGGAGGTGACCCGGCCGGTGCCGCCGTCCTTCTTCAGCCGCATATCGATCCGGTAGCTGCGGCCCTGGCCGCCCGCGCTGCCGGACAGCACACTGCCGGACAGATGGACCGCGTCCGCCTGCCGGGCCGCCGCCCGCGCCTTGTCCTGGATCGTCGCGGGGGCCAGCTTGCCCACGCCATTGGTGCCCGCGTCGGGGTCCTCGCCCCCGCCACAGGCCGTCAGCCCGGTGGCCAGCCCCAGGCACAGGGCCATCACCCCGGCCGCGTTCCGCGTTCGCACCTGTGCTCCTGCCTCCCGTCATGGGCCCGGCGACGCCCGGAGTAGGGCAGCGTACTCGTGCCACCGGCCGTCCGGGCCCTCGCTGCGGCAGCGTGCAACCGGCCACGTTAGCCTGAACAGGACACATCACATGGCCGGAAGCGGCCAGAGGGTCCCAAGGGAGGTGCGCGGCATGGCGGCGAGCGCCAGGGTGTTTGTTTCGCACCTGTCGGGGGTGGCGGTTTTCGACCCCAACGGCGACCGGGTGGGCCGGGTCCGCGACGTGGTGGCCATGCTCCGGATCGGCGCCCGGCCACCGCGCGTGCTGGGCCTGGTGGTCGAGGTGGCCAGCCGGCGGGTGGTCTTCATCCCCATGACCCGGGTGACCGGTGTGGAATCCGGCCAGGTAATCACCACCGGCGTGATCAATATGCGGCGCTTCGAGCAGCGCCCCAGCGAGACCCTGGTGCTGGGCGAACTGCTGGACCGCAAGGTGAAGCTGGTGGACACCGGCCAGGAGGCCACCGTCCTGGATGTGAGCATCACCCAGCTCCAGTCCCGGCGCGACTGGCAGATCGACAAGGTCTTCGTCCGGGTCGGCAAGACCGGACCGCTGCGCCGCAAGGGCGAGCAGCTGACCGTGGAGTGGTCCGCCGTCACCGGCTTCTCCTTGGAGGAGCACGGCCAGGGGGCCGCCAACCTGGTGGCCACCTTTGAGCAGATGCGCCCCGCCGACCTGGCCGGCGTACTGCACCACCTCTCCCCCAAGCGCCGCGCCGAGGTGGCCGCCGCGCTGGACGACGCCCGGCTGGCGGACGTCCTGGAGGAGCTGCCCGAGGACGACCAGATCGAGATCCTCGGCAAGCTCAAGGAGGAGCGGGCCGCCGACGTCCTGGAGGAGATGGACCCGGACGACGCCGCCGACCTGCTGTCCGAGCTGCCCGAGGAGGACAAGGAACGGCTGCTGACGCTGATGCAGCCGGACGAGGCGGCCGACGTACGCCGGCTGATGTCCTATGAGTGGCACACCGCGGGCGGCCTGATGACCACCGAGCCCATCGTGCTGCGCCCGGACGCCACCGTCGCCGACGCGCTGGCCCGGGTGCGCAACCCCGACCTGTCCCCCGCGCTGGCCGCCCAGGTCTATGTGTGCCGGCCGCCGGACGAGACACCCACCGGCAAGTACCTGGGCCTGGTGCACTTCCAGCGGCTGCTGCGCGACCCGCCGTCCACCCTGGTGGGCTCGATCACCGATACCGATCTTCGGCCGCTGGCCCCGGACACCCCGCTGCCCGCCGTCACCAGCTATCTGGCCACCTACAACATGGTCGCCGCGCCGGTGGTGGACGCCAGTGGTTCGATGCTGGGCGCGGTCACCGTGGACGACGTCCTGGACCACCTGCTGCCCGAGGACTGGCGGGAGACGGAACTGCACCAGGGAGCGCTGGGCATGAGCGAGATGAGCGAGATGCCGGAGGCGGACCATGGCCACTGACCGCGCCCGCGAGTTCGGGCTCATCCCCCGCGCCGAACGGCCCAAGGAACGCGCCAAGGAGCGTTCCGCCACCACCCCACACCGGCCGCCACGCGCCCGGCTGGACCAGCCGCAGGTCAAGCGACGGCGCTGGCTGCCGGAGTACGACCCGGAGGCGTTCGGCCGCACCTCGGAGGAGATCGCCCGCTTCCTGGGCACCGGCCGGTTCATCATCTGGATGACGGTCGTCATCGTGATCTGGGTGGTCTGGAACACCTCGGCGCCGATGAGTGTGCGCTTCGACCAGTACCCCTTTATCTTCCTGACCCTGGTGCTCTCCCTCCAGGCCTCCTACGCCGCCCCGCTGATCCTGCTGGCCCAGAACCGGCAGGACGACCGGGACCGGGTCAACCTGGAGCAGGACCGGGAGAAGAACGAGCGGAGCATCGCGGACACCGAGTACCTCACCCGGGAGATCGCCGCGCTGCGCATGGGCCTGGGCGAGGTCGCCACCCGCGACTGGATCCGCGCCGAGTTCCAGGATCTGATCAAGGAGATGGAACAGCGCCGGGTATTCCCGCAGGAGAGTGAGGAACGCGACCGCTGACCGCCCTTTCCGAGGGGTCGGTGGTGCGCCGTACCATCAGGGCATGGCTACCGAAACCCAGGCTTCCGTCCCCGCCGAAGAGGCGGTGCGCACCGCGCTCGCGACGGTGAACGACCCCGAGATCCACCGGCCGATCACCGAACTGGGCATGGTCAAATCCGTGGAGATCGCGGCGGACGGCACGGTCGCGGTGGCGGTCTATCTGACGGTGGCCGGGTGCCCCATGCGCGACACCATCACCACCCGGGTGCGGGAGGCGGTGGAGGGCGTCGAAGGCGTCACCGGTGTGACCGTCGAGCTGGATGTGATGGGCGATGAGCAGCGCCGGGAGCTGGCGGCCGCGCTGCGCGGCGGCCAGGCCGAGCGCGAGGTGCCCTTCGCCCGGCCCGGTTCGCTGACCCGGGTCTACTGTGTGGCCTCCGGCAAGGGCGGCGTCGGCAAGTCCTCGGTGACCGTCAACCTGGCCGCCGCGATGGCCGCGGACGGCCTCAAGGTCGGCGTGGTGGACGCGGACATCTACGGCCACTCGGTGCCGCGGATGCTGGGCGCGGAGGGCCGGCCCACCCAGGTGGAGAACATGATCATGCCGCCCTCGGCGAACGGCGTGAAGGTCATCTCCATCGGGATGTTCACTCCGGGCAACGCCCCGGTGGTCTGGCGCGGCCCCATGCTGCACCGGGCGCTGCAGCAGTTCCTGGCGGACGTCTACTGGGGCGACCTGGATGTGCTGCTGCTGGACCTGCCGCCGGGCACCGGTGACATCGCCATCTCGGTGGCCCAGCTGGTGCCCAACGCCGAGATCCTGGTGGTGACGACCCCTCAGCAGGCCGCGGCCGAGGTCGCCGAGCGCGCCGGGTCCATCGCGGTGCAGACCCACCAGAAGATCGTGGGCGTGGTGGAGAACATGTCCGGGCTGCCCTGCCCGCACTGCGACGAGATGGTGGACGTCTTCGGCACCGGCGGCGGCCAGATGGTGGCCGACGGGCTGACCAGGACCATCGGCGCCACCGTCCCCGTGCTGGGGCAGATCCCGATCGACGTCCGGCTGCGCGAGGGCGGCGACGAGGGCAAGCCGGTGGTGCTCACCGACCCGGACTCCCCGGCGGGCAGCGCGCTGCGCGCCATCGCGGGCAGGCTGGGCGGCCGGCAGCGCGGGCTGTCCGGGATGTCGCTGGGCATCACGCCGCGCAACAAGTTCTGAACCGGGTTCCCGGGCGGGCGCCTCAGCGCCCGTAGTCGGTGATGTCCCTGACCACCGCGAAGCCCATGCCGTACGCGCTCATCCCACGGCCATAGGCACCGATGTTGACGGCTCCGTCCTGGGCGGAGCCGGCCAGCACCCAGCCGTAGTCGGACTCCCGGTAGCGGAAGTCGGTGGCCACCCCGTCCACCGGCAGCGAGAGGGTGCTCCAGGGCTCCTCGTCCAGGTGGTCGGCCAGCTCCCAGGCCAGCGTGGTCTGCTGGTCCAGCCAGCTCTGCCGCAGCGCGCGCTCCATATGGGCCGGCCAGGTGTAGGACAGCAGGCCCGAGCCGGCCAGCCAGGCCGCCGAGGAGACCGAGGTGGCCTCCAGCACTCCGGTGCCGTCGGCGCTGCGGCGTACCGGGCGGCTGGCGACCGTCACCACCACGGCGAAGCGCTGGGCGCCGGAGAACTTCTCGGTGCGGGCCGCCTTGTCCGGCTTGCCGTTCCAGTCGGTGCGCAGGGTGGGCTCGGTGCCATGGCCGGTCGAGCCATGCTCGATGGTGCCGTCCGCGGCGGTGCCGACCTGCATCAGCCAGCGCCGGCCGGTGAACGCCTCGTCCAGGCCGTACCAGGGGAACGAGGCCAGCAGATAGCCGTCGACCGACCGCCGGATGCCGGGCTGGTGCCGGGGCACCTCCTGGGGCGCGGAGTCTTCCGCGGACGCTGCGGCCGTCGCGGCCCGACTCGTGGTCTCCATCTGCGCGGTGCCTCCTCATTGGCCCGTGGTCGTGTCCGGCCCGTTACAACGGGCTACGTCACCCCAAACAAAGGGAGGATAGCCACCGGCGTCAATGGCGCCCGGCATACGGGGCCCGCGCTGATCCGTAAGGGAGAGCCGCCGGGCGAACCCGGCGGCGCGCGTTCCAGGGCGTCCTAGGTGGCGTCGGCGTCGAACGGAGGGCGCTCGCCCGGCTGCAGCCGCTGCGGCTTCTTCACCAGGTCCGGGCCGCCGGCCGCGGGGGCCGGGGTCTCCTGGGACTCCCGTCCGTTCACCGCGTCGGTGACCTCGCCCACCTCGGAGCGCAGGTCGAAGCCGTTGCGGATGTCCTTGAGCCCGTACTCGTCCTTCTCCAGCTGCTTGCGGACGAACGTCTTCGGATTGAGGTCCTCGAACTCGAAGTCCTTGAACTCCGGTCCCAGCTCGGAGCGGATGTCCTGTTTGGCGTTCTCGGAGAACTGCCGGACCTTGCGCAGGGTGCGCGACACATCCTGGATCATCTTGGGCAGCTTGTCCGGCCCGAAGATCAGGATGGCGAGGACGACGAGCGAGACCAGCTCGAGAGGTCCTATGTCGAGCACCTTGCAGCTCCTTGATCGTGGGCGGCCACGGGTCAGGCCGCCTATCACGGTACCTGGCCGGACGGGTCCGGCGGGAGACGCCCAGGCCAACAACGGGGGAACGGGCCGGCCGGGAGGCGGCCGCCCGGGTCAGCCGGCGTCCGCGGACCCCAGGGTGAGCCGGACGGTCCGCTGCTGCCCGGCGTGCTCCACCGTCAGGGTGAGCCGGTCACCCGGGCGGTGACTGCGCACCCTGACGATCAGCTCCTGGCCGCTGTGCACGGGCACGTCATCCACCTTCTTGATCACGTCCTGTGGCTTGATGCCCGCCTGGTCGGCCGGGCCGCCGGGGGTGACCGCGCCGGCGCTCTTGTCGTTCACCCGGGCCCCGTCACCGGAGTACTCCATGTCCAGCGAGACGCCGATCACCGGATGGGTGGCCTTACCGGTGTTGATCAGCTCCTCGGCCACCCGCCTGGCCTGGTTGACGGGTATGGCGAAGCCCAGTCCTATGCTGCCGCCCTGCCCGCCCGAGGACTCGGAGTCGCCGGCCGAGCGGATGGCGCTGTTGATGCCGATGACCCGGCCCCTGGCGTCCACCAGCGGGCCGCCGGAGTTGCCCGGGTTGATCGGGGCATCGGTCTGCAGCGCGTCCACATAGCTGACATCGCTGCCATCGCCCTTGTGGCCGCCGGCCGTGATGGGGCGCTCCTTGGCGCTGATGATGCCGGTGGTGACGGTGCCGGCCAGATCGAAGGGCGCTCCCACGGCGACCACGGAGTCGCCCACCCGGACCGAGTCGGAGTTGCCCAGGGGGAGCGGGGTCAGCCCGGAGACCCCGGCGACCTTGATCACGGCGAGGTCGTAGCCGCCGTCCCGGCCCACCACGGTGGCCTTGGCGGTCTGCCCGCCGTTGAAGGTCACCGTGATGGCGCCGCCCGATCCGGCTGGCTCCACCACATGGTTGTTGGTCAGGATGTGGCCCTGCTTGTCCAGTACAAAGCCGGTGCCGGTGCCCTGGGCACTGCTGCCGCGCACATGGATGGTTACCACGCCCGGCAGCACCCGGGCGGCGATCCCGGCCACGCTGCCGGGGTCGCGGTCCCCCAGGTCCGGCCGGGACTGATGCAAGGTCACATGTTGGCCGATCCGGCCGTCGCGCTCCAGATACGCCCCGACGCCGCCGCCGACGCCGCCCGCCACCAGTGCCACCAGCAGCGCCCCGCCGATGATCCTGTTCCGCCCGGGCGCCGCCTTGGCACCGGGCTCCGGCGGCCGGCTGTCCTGGGCCCAGGGGTCATACCGCCAGGGCCCCTGCGGCGGTGGGGTGCCGAGTGGCGCTCCGGGGTGCGCCGCCGGACCGGCCGGGGAGGCGGGAGCCGCCCCACCCGGCGGGGCGGCGGCGAAGCCGCCGGCGGACGACGCGGCCGGGGTGCCCGGCGGCAGGGGTGCGCCGGGCGGCAGGTCAAAGGTCCCGGACCGGGCACCGGCCCCCGGCGGCGGCACGGGCGAACCGCCCGTCGGCACCGGCCCGTTACCGGGAGCGGCCGGGGGCGGCGGGACGGCGGGAAGGCCGGTGGGCGGCGCGGCCGGGGCGCCCGGGGGCACCTCCGTGCCGCCCGGAGCCGGCGCGGCCGGCGGGGGCGGGAACGGGGTGCCGGGGAACGGAGCCATGGTGCCGTGCGGCGGGGTCGGTGTGGGGCGCTGGACCGGAGGAGCGGGCGCCCAGGGACCGGGGTGGCCGTACGGCGGCGTGCCATAGGGATCCGGCGCGTGCAGGGGTGCATCGACGGGGGGCGCGGCGTCCGCGGGGGCAGCCGCACCGGAGGGCGTCTGCTCCCCGCCGAGGGCCTCCGGCCGCTCCGCGCCGGTCGCGTCATCCACCGGCTGACGCGGACGGCTCCACCAGTGCGGCTTGGCGCCGGCAGCCGGCGCCTTCCCCTCGTCCATCCCTCTCCCCCACAGCTCGTCCGGCGGGCCTGCCACACCCCCTGGGATGCGCGGCCCACCAGCGATTCAACCAGGTCCGGACGGACGGACACAGCGCACCCGGCCTGTCAGGTGCGCATCACCGAACGGCGTGGATCCGGTCCACCGAGGGCGGTGGCGTCGGGAGGGGCGGAGGTGTCGCCACAAGGGTGCGCGGCAGCGGCGGCCCCATGGGCCGCAGCGGGCGGGTGCCGGTCGTCACGGGTCCGGTCCGCCGGCCGCCGGCGGCACCGGAACGCGGGGCCCAGGCCAGGGAGGTGGCCGAAACCTGGGGGTCCTCGGCCCGGGCCCGCGGGGCCTCCACCGCCGTCTCCAGCGGCTGGGCCCCGACCAGGGCGAAGGCCGCGATCGACACCGCACCGGCCGCCGCGAAGGCGAACCGGCGGCCGCGCGAGCGTCCGACCTCATGGATCCGAAAGCCACGGTCACGGGCTCTCCCCGGGGCCGGAAGCAGGGCGTACGCCTCGGCCCGGACGCCGAAAACGCCTTTTCCCCGGCCCCCGGAATCCGGCCCGCCCGGCTCGTCGTCCTCACCGCCGAGGCCGGCACCCGGCAGGCCCTGCAACCGGGCCAGCAAGCCCTCGGAGAGCGGCGGTGGCGCGGCCTCCGCGAACACGCTTTTGAGCCGGCGCTGGGCGTCGGCTTCCGCTTTGCACTTCCAGCAGGTCGCCAGGTGCGCCAGCACCCGCTCCCGCGTGTCATGCCCCAACTCGCCGTCGACCAGGGCCGCGAGGCGGTCGCCGAGATGCTGCTCGGCGGGGGACTGACCGCCTGAACCGCTCACGCGATCCCGACCTCCCCTCTCAGCGGAACACCCGGAGCCACCGCGGCCACCGCACGCTGCTCGGCCCGGGCGGCGGGCGAGCGGTGCCGGAGCGCCTTGCGCAGGTGGGAACGGCCCCGGTGGATACGGCTGCGCACGGTGCCGAGCTTGACGCCCAGCGTGGCCGCGATCTCCTCGTACGACAGACCCTCGATGTCGCACAGGACGACCGCGGCGCGGAACTCCGGCGCCAGGGTGTCCAGCGCCTGCTGGACGTCCGCGTCGAAGTGGGTGTCGTTGAAGTGCTGTTGGGGAGAGGGCTCACGGCTGGGGAGCCGCTCGGCCGCGTCATCGGCCAGCGCGTCGAAGCGGATGCGCTGCCGGCGGCGGACCATGTCCAGGAAGAGGTTGGTGGTGATGCGGTGCAACCACCCCTCGAAGGTCCCCGGAGTGTAGGTGGACAGCGAGCGGAAGACGCGGACGAAGACCTCCTGGGTGAGGTCCTCGGCGTCGTGCTGATTACCGGTCAGACGGTAGGCGAGGCGGTAGACCCGTGCGCTGTGGGTGCTGACAATCTCCTCCCAGGTGGGAGGAGTCCACGCCGCCGGATCCGCATCGGTGGCGAAGGTCGCGGTGGCGGAGTCGTGCGGGCCTGGGCGGTCAGCGGTGTTGGTCACGGATTTCGGCTCGACGGCGGACCTGAGAAAGCGCCTCAGCACTCCCCGACGGTCGACGGCCGTAGCCGCACCTCCCCTGTCGGCTCTGGTGGTGTCCAGTGGAGCCCCTACCATATCCACCTCGCCCGTTAGCTCCGGATAAGGAAATTTGACCCGCTTTTTGGTCTTGGTCCGAGGCTCCGCCGCCGAACCCCCCAACGCCCCTTGCCCGCCCTCTCCGTTCAGCGTGCTCATGCTGTTCTTCCCCTCCTAACGCGCGGTCCCATCTGCGGGTTCCCGGGGGCAGCGGATACAGTCACGGTTGCGTCGATCCATGGGGACAGGAGAGGGCCATTACCGGCAACCGGCAGATGAGCTGGGCGTTCGCCGATGCGTACGGCGTCGAGCACATCGAGGACGCGGCACTGCGCTGGGCCCGGGAGCGGGCCCTGGAGGCCGGGCTGCCCTCGGTGTCCTCCGGCACCGGCTCGGCGCTGCGCCTGCTCGCCGCGACGGTGGACGCCAAAGCGGTCGCCGAGATCGGCACCGGCACCGGCGTCTCCGGTCTCCACCTGCTGCACGGAATGCGCCCGGACGGCGTGCTGACCACCGTGGACAGCGACCCGGAGTGCCAGCAGTTCGCCCGGCAGGCCTTCCGCGCCGCCGGGTTCGCCGGCAACCGGGCCCGCTTTATCCCCGGCCGCGCCCTGGAGGTGCTGCCGCGCCTGGCCGACGGCGGATACGACCTGGTGTTCTGCGACGGAGACCGGCTGGAGTACCTGGACTATCTAGCGGAATCGTTGCGCCTGCTGCGGCCCGGCGGACTGGTCTGCTTCGAGGGCGTGTTCGCCGACGGCCGCACCGTGGACACCGCCATTCCGCCGGCCGAGGTCCAGCACCTGCGCGAACTGCTGCGCATGGTACGGGAGTCGACCGTGCTGCTGCCGTCCCTGCTGCCGGTGGGCGACGGGCTGCTGTGCGCGGTCCGGCGCGGCTGAGCGCCGGCGACCGTACCGTCGGGGCCGGCCGGCTCCGCGTACGCCACTGCCCCGGGGCCGCGTGAGCGGCCTGCCGGGGCAGTGAAAGACCGAGGCCTGACTGAGGTCAGACGGCGACCTTATCCAGGGCCTCACCGAGAGCCTTGGCCTCATCGGGGGTCAGCTCGACGACGAGACGACCGCCGCCTTCGAGCGGAACCCGCATGACGATGCCCCGCCCCTCCTTGGTCACCTCGAGCGGGCCATCGCCCGTCCGCGGCTTCATGGCCGCCATGCTCGTTCCCCTTCCTGAAACCAGCCCGTCGCAGCCGACAACCCACGTGTCACCGGCATCGAACACATTGCTTCCAGGCCATTATCCCGCATCGTGCGACCCAATGACCAACATCGGTCGGCATCCCTTCGGCAACTCGATCCGGCAAAACCACTCAATTCGCCGATTGCCCGCCGCCGCTGCCCCGGACCGGTTCCCCTGCCGGGACCCGATTCTTTGACGCAGGTCACATATCGGTCCCCGATGATCTCGGGCAAGCTGGCCCGCGGCGACCGACGCCGGTGAATCACAGAAGAGGGGACGCCCCATGGCCGACACCGTGCTCTACGAGGTGACCGACTCGCTTGCGACGATCACTCTCAACCGCCCCGAGGCCATGAACGCGCTGGACACCGCCACCAAGGTGGCGCTGCGCGACGCCCTGCGCGACGCCGCCGAGGACCCCGCGGTACGGGCCGTGCTGCTGACCGGCACCGGACGCGCCTTCTGTGTGGGGCAGGACCTCAAGGAGCACATCACCACCCTCACCGAGCACCGGGAGCGGGGTACCGCCGGGACCATGGACACGGTCCGGGAGCACTACACCCCGATCACCCTGGCGATCGCCGGCATGCGCAAGCCGGTGGTGGCCGGGGTCAACGGGGTGGCGGCCGGCGCCGGGGCGGGCTTCGCCTTCGCGGCGGACTACCGGGTGGTGGCGGACACCGCGAGCTTCAACACCTCCTTCGCCGGGGTGGCGCTGACCGCCGACTCGGGGGTGTCCTGGACCCTGCCCCGGCTGGTGGGGCACGGCCGGGCCATGGACCTGCTGCTCTTCCCGCGCTCGGTGGACGCCGCCGAGGCGCACCGGCTGGGCCTGGCCAACGAGGTGGTGCCCGCGGCCGAGCTGGCCGGCCGGGCACTGGCGGTGGCCCGCCGGCTGGCCGACGGCCCGACCGGCGCCTATGCCGCGCTCAAGGAGGCGGTGGCCCATGGCGCGGACCACTCGCTGGCCGAGACCCTGGCCGTGGAGGAGCGGCTGCAGTCGGTGGCCGGTGACTCCGAGGACCACCTGATCGCGGTGGAGGCCTTCCTGAAGAAGGAGAAGCCACGGTTCGTGGGCCGATGAGGGGAGCACCCCTCAGGGGCGCGGGGAACTGCGCGACCAGCCACCGACAGCCCGCACCCGAAGGTGACCGAAAGCGCCCCGTAAGGGGCGCGGGGAACTGCGCGATCAACCCCCACCGGCCCGCACCCGGCTAACGGGCGCTCGCCCCCCGCACATGGCAGTCCGCCAAGTGATCGTCGACCAGACCGCAGGCCTGCATCAGCGCATAAGCCGTCGTCGGCCCGACAAACCGGAACCCGCGCTTTCGCAGTTCCTTGGACAGGGCGGTCGACTCCGGGGTGACCGCCGGCACATCCCCGGTGGTGCGCGGCGCCGCCTTGGGCTCCGGCGCATACGACCAGACCAGCTCCGTCAGCTCCCCCGGCCCCCAAGCGGCGGCGACCCTCGCATTGCCGATGGCCGCCGCGATCTTGGCGCGGTTGCGGATGATGCCGGGGTCGGCCAGCAGCCGCTCGGCGTCCTGCTCGGTGAAGGCCGCCACCGCGGCGATGGAGAACCCGGCGAAGGCGGCCCGGAAGCCCTCCCGGCGGCGCAGGATGGTCAGCCAGGACAGCCCGGACTGGAAGCCCTCCAGACATATCCGCTCATAGAGGGCGTCGTCCCCGTGCACCGGGCGGCCCCACTCGGTGTCGTGGTACGCGCGGTAGTCCGCCATCGACTCGGCCTCCAGGCCCCAGGGGCAGCGCGCCAGCCCGTCCGGCCCCAGGACCGTTCCCCGCCCGGTCATGACCGCTCACCGCCGTCCTGCCCGGGACCCGGCCGGGCATCGCGCGGCCGCTCGTCCTCCCGGGCGCCCGGGCCGGTGTCCGGACGGCGCGGGGGGACCTCGGCGGCCGCCCGGGCCCCGGCCAGCGCCGCCTCCAGCTCGGCGATCCGGGCGTCCCGCTCGGCCAGCTCGGCGGCCAGCCGGTCCAGCACATCATCGGTGTCCGCCATCCGGTAGCCGCGCGGCACCACCGGCAGGCGCAGTGCGTCCACATCCGCGCGGGCCAGCGGCCGCCCCTGGGGCAGCGGCCAGGCGATCCGGTCCGGCGGAGCCTCGGGCAGCACCCCGCCGCGCCCGCCCAGCACGGCGAGCGTGACCGCGCCGACCACCACGATCAGCGCGATGAGCAAGAACCAGAACACGACCATCTCCCCTGTCGATCCGTTCACTCCGATCGTGCCATGCCGCACTGACGGTTAAGGTCGCTCGGGACCATCGAGAGGGAGTGCGGGAAATGCTGCGGCTGGGACGACGCGAGTTCGACGCTCAGGAACCAGTGATCATGGCGATCGTCAACCGGACGCCGGACTCCTTCTACGACCGGGGCGCCACCTTCCAGGACGAGCCGGCGCTGGCCCGGGTGGCGCAGGCCATTGCCGAGGGTGCCGCCATCGTCGACATCGGCGGGGTGAAGGCCGGGCCCGGCGCCGAGGTGACCGCCGAGGAGGAGGCCCGGCGCACCGTCTCCTTCGTGGCCGAGGTGCGCCGGCGTCACCCGGATGTGGTGATCAGTGTGGACACCTGGCGGCACGAGGTCGGCGAGGCGGTGTGCGAGGCGGGCGCGGACCTGCTCAACGACGCCTGGGGCGGGGTCGATCCCCGGCTGGCCGAGGTGGCGGCACGGTACGGGGCCGGGCTGGTGTGCACCCATGCCGGGGGCGTGGAGCCGCGTACCCGGCCGCACCGCACCGAGTACGAGGATGTGATGGCGGACATCCTGCGGGTAACGGTGGGGCTGGCCGAGCGGGCCGAGCGGCTCGGGGTGCGGCGGGACGGGATCCTTATCGACCCCGGGCACGACTTCGGCAAGAACACCCGGCACTCGCTGGAGGCGACCCGGCGGCTGGGCGAGATGACCGCGACCGGGTGGCCGGTGCTGGTCTCGCTGTCCAACAAGGACTTTGTGGGCGAGACGCTGGACAAGCCGGTCAAGGAACGGCTGTTGGGGACCCTGGCCACCACGGCGGTCTCGGCCTGGCTGGGCGCCCGGGTCTACCGGGTGCATGAAGTCGCCGAAACCCGGCAGGTGTTGGACATGGTGGCGTCCATCGCCGGGCACCGGACGCCGGCGGTGGCCCGGCGCGGGCTGGCCTAGCCCGCGCGGCGGGGCCGCACCGGGGCGGCAACCCGGCGGCGGTTACGGCCCCGCCTCCTTGGTGACCAGCCCGACCGCCTCTTCCACATCGTCCGTCACATGGAACAGGTGCAGATCCTGGGTTCCCACCTTGCCCTGGGCCACCAGGGTGTTCTGGAGCCAGTCGACCAGTCCGCGCCAGTAGTCGGTACCGAAGAGGACGATGGGGAAGCGGGTGACCTTCTTGGTCTGCACCAGGGTCAGCGCCTCGAACAGCTCGTCCAGCGTGCCCAGTCCGCCGGGCAGCACCACAAAGCCACTGGCGTACTTGACGAACATGGTCTTGCGGACGAAGAAGTAGCGGAAGTCCACCCCCAGGTTCACATAGGGGTTGATGCCCTGCTCAAAGGGCAGCTCGATGCCCAGGCCGACGGAGACGCCGCCGGCCTCCATCGCCCCCTTGTTGGCGGCCTCCATGGCCCCCGGGCCACCGCCGGTGATCACCGCGAAGCCGGCCTCCACCAGACCCCGCCCGATGGCCACCCCCGCCTCGTACTCGGCGCTGCCCCGCTGGGTGCGGGCGGAGCCGAACACGCTGATGGCCGGGGGGAGTTCGGCCAGCGCCCCGAAGCCCTCCACAAATTCGGACTGGATGCGCAGCACCCGGAAAGGGTCCTCGTGCACCCAGTCCGCGGTGCCTCTGGTGTCCAGCAGATGCTGGTCGGTGGTGCCCTGCTGCATCTGCCCGTGCCGGCGCAGCACCGGCCCGCGGCGCTGCTCCCGTCGCACGCGCGCCCCCTCGGAGTTGACCATCGGTGTGCTCCCTCCGCCTGGCCCCGCCCGCCCGTCGGCGGGAAAGGATCGTGCGGTTCAGCCTAGGACACCCGAGGCCGGGGGATCAGGCGGTGAGCCAGGCCCGCAGCCGCTGCTCACAGTGGTGGATGCGCTCCACCGCCACATGCTCGTCCCGCTTGTGCGCGTACAGCGCGTCCCCGGGGCCGTAGTTGACCGCGGGCACGCCCAGCGCGCTGAACCGGGAGACGTCCGTCCAGCCGAACTTGGGCTGGGCGGTGCCGCCCACGGCCTCCATAAAGGCGGCCGCCGCGGGGTGGGCCAGGCCGGGCAGGGCGCCGCCGGAGTGGTCGTCCACCACCAGCTCGTCCACCCCGCAGCCGGCGAACACCTCGCGGATGTGCTCCAGTGCCTGCTCGGGCGTACGGTCCGGCGCGTAGCGGAAGTTCACCGTCACCATGCACTCGTCGGGGATGACGTTGTTGGCCACGCCGCCCTCGATGCGCACCGCGTTGAGGCCCTCGTGGTACTCCAGCCCGTCGATCACCGGCCGCCGGGGCTCATAGGCCGCCAGCCGGGCCAGGATGGGGGTGGCGGCGTGGATGGCGTTGGAGCCCATCCAGGAGCGCGCGGAGTGGGCCCGTTCGCCCTTGGTGCGCAGCAGCACCCGCAGGGTGCCCTGGCAGCCGCCCTCGACCTGGGCGTCGGAGGGCTCCAGCAGCACCGCGAAGTCGGCGGCCAGCCAGTCGGGATGGGCCTCGGCGACCTTGCCCAGGCCGTTGAGGTGGGCGGCGACCTCCTCGTTGTCGTAGAAGACGAAGGTGAGGTCGCGGTTGGGCGCGGACACCGTGGCGGCGATGCGCAGCTGCACCGCCACCCCGGACTTCATGTCGCTGGTGCCGCAGCCCCACAGGATGCCGTTCCCGTCCAGCCGGGAGGGCATATTGTCCGCGATGGGCACGGTGTCGATGTGCCCGGCCAGCACCACCCGCTCGGCGCGGCCGAGTTCGGTGCGGGCGACGATGTTGTTGCCGAGCCGGTGCACCGTCAGGTGCCCCAGGCCGCGCAGGGCTTGCTCGATGGCGTCGGCCAGCGGCCGCTCGGTGCCGCTCACCGACGGGAAGTCGACCAGGCGGGCGGTCAGGGCGGCGGCGTCCAGGGACAGGTCCAGTGCGGCGTGCTCCATGGAGGTGACTCTAGCCGCCGCCGCGACGGGCCCGCCCGGCTCGGACTCTCTTCCCGTCCGTCAAGTAACGTGGGCCGCATGTCCCGGATCCCCGTCACCTCTCGCGGCCGGCTGCTGCGTGTCGCGGCCGCCTGTGCCGTGCTTCTGGCGCTGATCGGCTACCTGGTGGCGCACTTCCTGACGGGTGGCCCGGGTGCCCCCCGCTGCACCGCCACGGCCGATGGCGGGACGTACTCGCTCGACCCCGAACAGGCTGTCAACGCCGCCACCATCACGGCGGTGGGCACCACCCGGGGGCTGCCCGAGCGGGCGGTGACCATCGCGCTGGCCACCGCCATGCAGGAGTCGGGGCTGCGCAACATCCACCATGGCGACCGGGATTCACTGGGGCTGTTCCAGCAGCGGCCTACCCAGGGCTGGGGCACGGCCGCGCAGATCACCGACCCGGTGTACTCGTCCGGGGCGTTCTACGACCAGCTCAAGCAGGTGCCGGGCTGGTCCCGGCTGCCGCTGACGGTGGCCGCGCAGCGGGTGCAGCACAGCGGTTTCCCGCAGGCGTACGCCAAGCATGAGACGGACGCCACGCGGCTGTCGGCCGCGCTGACCGGCCGGATGGGCGCCGCCTTCACCTGCTCGACCAGCCCCAGCGACGGCAAGCCGGGCGATCCGGGAGCGGTGCGCAGCAAGCTCCGTAAGGAGTTCGCCGGGACGGTGGAGCCCTCCGGTCCGGCCGGCTCCGGCGGCAAGGGCGGCTCGGCCGGCGGCCCGCGCACCGTGGCGGTCCCCGTCCAGCAGGTGCGGCCCGTCTCCACGGAGCAGGACGCGGTGCAGCGGCAGGGCTGGGAGCTGGCCTCCTGGGCGGTGGCGCACGCGGCCGAACTGCGCATCGAGCGGGTGGTGTTCAACGGCCGGGAGTGGACGGCCAAGAGCTCCCGGGCCGGCTGGCAGAAGGCCGATGACACCCAGGACTCCTCGGCCGAGGTGCGGATCACCACCGCGCAGTAGTGCGAAGGCGCCCCCGTGCGGGGCATCCGGCGGTGCGGCAGGTTGCCATGGCCACCGATGAGGCCCACCAGGGCCGTGTTCGGCGAACGCTCCTGGACAACAAAGGGTTGTCGGCTTAATACGCCCACCCGCGCCGGGCCGGGATTGCCCGATTGTTCATAGAGCCGATAATGCGACGCATTGCTCACTCTTTACCTTGGCGCACCGCAACCTTCCCGGGGCTCAGGCCGTAGTCACTGCGTCCGCTCGCCGGACAGCAAAGGATCGCAACCGTCGAAGGAGCAACATGTCCCTCCCCCTCACGCGTCGCATCGCCCGGGCGGCCCTGCTCGTCGCAGCGGGTGCCGCTCCGCTTGTCGGCGCGGCCGGTGCCGCGAACGCTGCGGACCTCGCCCAGGCCCCCGACCTGGGCGGGCTGACCGCGGTGGACGGTACCCACCTCGGCAACACCGTGGAGGGTGCCTCCCAGCAGGCCGGTGCCATGACGACGGATGTCGCGGGCAAGGCGGCGCACACCGCCGTTCCGGCCACCGGCCAGGCGGTGGGCACCGTCGGCAAGACCGCCAGGACCACCCAGCGGACCACCGGTGAGCTGGCGGGCTCCGCGGGCTCGGCCGTCGGCGGCGCCGCTCAGGGCGTCACCAAGGGCGGCGGCCTGACCGGCGGCGGCGCGGGCGTCACCGACCAGCTGCCGCACACCCTGCCCTCCCTCGGCTGAGCAGGCACGCCACCAGCACGTCACAGGGGCCCGGGAGAGAGATCTCCCGGGCCCCTGCGCGTAGTCACGCCGGGCGGCGCGGCGTAGCCCTACTCGGACAGCCGCTGGACCGCCGCCTGTACGCGCTCGTCGGTGGCGGTGAAGGCAATCCGCACGAACCGCTCGCCCGCCGCGCCGTAGAACTCCCCCGGAGCCACCAGGATGCCGCGCTTGGACAGGTCCGCCACGGTGTCCCAGCACGGCTCGTCGCGGGTCGCCCACAGGTAGAGCGACGCCTCGCTGTGTTCGATGCGGAAGCCCGCGCCCTCGAAGGCGGCCCGCAGCGCGGTCCGGCGGTGGGCATAGCGGGCGCGCTGCTCGGCCACATGCGTGTCATCGGCCAGCGCGGCCACGGTGGCCGCCTGCACCGGGGCGGCGACCATCATCCCGCCGTGCTTGCGGATCGCCAGCAGCTCGCCCAGCACCGCAGCGTCACCGGCGATGAACGCGGCCCGGTAGCCGGCCAGGTTGGAGCGCTTGGAGAGCGAGTGGACCGCGACGAGCCCCTCGAAGGAGCCGCCGCAGATCTCCGGGTGCAGCACCGAGACCGGGTCGGCCTCCCAGCCCAGCTCCAGGTAGCACTCGTCGCTGACCACCAGCACTCCGTGCTCCCGCGCCCAGGCCACGGTGCGGCGCAGCTCCTCGGCGGAGAGCACCCGGCCGGTGGGGTTGGACGGGGAGTTCAGCCACAGCAGCTTCAGCCCGCTGGGGTCCAGCTCGGTGGGCTCGTCGTAGACCACGGGGTCGGCGCCGGCCAGCCGGGCGCCCACCTCATAGGTCGGGTAGGCCAGCCGCGGGTAGGCCACCTTGTCGCCCGGGCCCAGGCCCAGCTGGGTGGGCAGCCAGGCCACCAGCTCCTTGGAGCCGACCACCGGCAGCACATTCTCCTGCGCCACCCCGCGCGCGCCCAGCCTGCGTTCCACCCAGCCGGTCAGCGCCTCGCGCAGCGCGGCCGTGCCCCACACCGTGGGATAGCCGGGGCTGTCGGCGGCCGCGGCCAGGGCCCGCTGGACCACCGCGGGCACCGGGTCCACCGGCGTGCCGACGGACAGGTCCACGATGCCGTCCGGGTGGGCGGCGGCGGTGGCCTTGTAGGGCTCGAGGCGGTCCCAGGGGAAGACGGGGAGGCGGGAGGAGACGGGGCTCACGGGTCGCTCGCTCTCTGGTGCTGGTGGTCCGTCCGGGAGATGGCGGGGACGGCGAACGTCGCGGCCCCGTACGGCGAGGCCGTACGGGGCCGGGGCGGCTTCGTCAGTGCTGCGGGTTGATGTCCGCCGGCAGCGCCGCGATAAAGGGGTGGTCCCGCTCGATCAGGCCGAGCTTGGAGGCGCCGCCGGGCGAACCGAGCTCGTCGAAGAACTCGACGTTCGCCTTGTAGTAGTCCTTCCACTCGTCCGGGGTGTCGTCCTCGTAGAAGATCGCCTCAACCGGGCAGACCGGCTCGCAGGCACCGCAGTCGACACATTCGTCCGGGTGGATGTACAAGGACCGGGAGCCCTCGTAGATGCAGTCGACGGGGCACTCCTCGATGCACGCCTTGTCCTTCACGTCGACACAAGGCTGCGCGATGACGTAGGTCACGCTGTCGTTCCTCCTCGGTAGGGGTCATCTCGCGCGGGAGCGCGGCGTCGTCGATGCCCACACCTAGTATCTCCGTTCCCGGGCACTTGACGAACAAGAGGGGCGGGCAGAGCTGTGGAATTCACCACGGGCGGACGGCTCGAAGTGCGGATCAATGCCGCTGATGTGGGAAAAAGGGTGTCCGTGCGGTCTTGGACCGACCGTCGAGGCTCCTTGGAGCGGTTCACCGACACCGTCGGCGTGCTGACTTCCTGGAGCGGCGGTGTGCTGCGGATCACACGTCGCGGTGGCGAGACGGTGGAGATCGCGGAGACCGCGCTGGTGGCCGGAAAGGTGGTGCCGCCCACCCCGCCGCGGCGGCGCGGTCCGGCCGCGAGCGTACCCGAGCTGCTCCGGGTCGCCGCACGCGGCTGGCCCCCGGTGGAGAGTGCGCCGCTGGGCGAGTGGACCCTGCGCGCGGCCGGCGGCTTCACCGCCCGCGCCAACTCCGTGCTGCCGCTGGGTGATTGCGGACTGCCGCTGCCGGAGGCGGTGGACCGGACGGCCGAGTGGTACCGGCAGCGCGGACTGCCCCCGCGGATCCAGATCAGCACCGGGGATCCGGCCGCCGACGAGGCCCTGGACGCGGAGCTGGCCGGGCGCGGCTGGCGGGTCGAGCGGTCCGCCGTACTGCGCACCGCCGCGCTGGCCCCCATCGCCGACGCGGACCCCGGCGACGAGCGTCCGGTGACGCTCGGCCGGGAGCCGGACGCGGCCTGGCTGGCGGCATACGGCCGTGGCGGCGACGAGCAGGCCCGGGCGGTGCTCACCGGCGGGCCCTCGGTCTGGTTCGCCACCGTGCCGGGCGAGCGGGGCCCGGCCGCGATAGCCCGCTGTGTGATCGACGGGCGCTGGGCCGGCTTCGCCGCCCTGCAGGTGACCGGCGACGCCCGGCGGCAGGGGCTGGGCACACTGGTGATGGCGCGGCTGGCCCGGCAGGCGCTCGCCGAGGGCGCCTCGGCCGCGTACCTCCAGGTGGAGACGGACAACGAGGCCGCGGCCGCCCTGTACGACCGGCTGGGCTTCACCACCCGGCTCGCCTACCACTACCGGACACCGGGCACCTCGGACGGCGGAGATGACTGACAGCGGCAATCGCAGGCGTTTCGCCGCGGCCGCCCGGGAGGAGCGGCCGGACCTGGCCCTGCTGTGCCTGCTGATCGCCGCCGAGGCCGATCCCGCCCTGGACGAGGCCGGCTTCGACTCGGCACAGATGGAGCTGGACCGGCTGGCCGGCCTGCTGCCCGCGCTGGGCCGCTACGCGGAGCCCACCCGCTGGGCGGCCGCGCTGGCCCGGCTGCTGGGCGTGGACTGCGGCTTCCACGGCACCCCGGCGGAGTACCGGCGGCTGGAGTCCTCGCTGCTGGACCAGGTGCTCAGACGGCGGCGCGGGCTGCCCATCCTGCTGTCGGTGGTGTGGCTGGAGGTGGCCCGGCGGGCCGGGGCGCCGGTGTACGGGGTGGCGCTGCCCGGCCACTTCGTGGTGGGCTTCGGCGACCCCTATGGCGTCCACGCGCTGGCCGACCCCTTTGACGGCGGGCGGCTGCTGACCGAGGAGGAGGCCGGGCAACTGGTCGCCGGGGCCACCGGCGCCCCGCTGCCGGCCACCGCGTTCGCCCCCGCCGATCCGCTGGAGATCGTGCTGCGGGTGCTCAACAACATCCGTGCCTGGGCCGCCGCCCGGCCCGAGCGCAGCGGCGTCCGGCTGTGGGCGGTGGAGCTGTCCCTGCTGCTGCCCAGCCATCCGGCCCGGCTGCGCTATGAGCACGCGGAACTGCTGGTGGAGCGCGGCGACTTCATCCGTGGCGCCCGGGAGCTGGAGGAGTACGCCCAGGTGCTGGCGACGGTGCAGCCGGAGGCGGCGGAGACGGTCCGCCACCAGGCGCTGGCCGCCCGGGCGATGCTCAACTGACCGCCGGCACACGCCCCTTGGGGGCATCTCCTGCAGTCGGCCGCACAGCCGGCCCTACAGCCAGCCCTTCTCCCGGGCTATCCGCACCGCGTCCGCCCGGTTGCGGGCCCCCGTCTTCTGAATGGCGGTCGACAGATAGTTCCGCACCGTGCCGTGGGACAGGTGCAGCGCCGCCGCGACCTCCGCGTTGGTGCCCCCGTCCGCGGCGGCGCGCAGCACCGCCCGCTCCCGCTCGGTCAGCGGGTTGGCCCCCTCGGTGAGCGCGGCCACCGCCAGCATGGGATCGATGACCCGCTCCCCGCGCAGCACCCGGCGCAGCGCGTCCGCCAGTTGGGCCGCCGGGGCGTCCTTGACCAGGAAGCCCGCGGCCCCGGCCTCCATCGCCCGGCGCAGATAGCCGGGCCGGCCGAAGGTCGTCAGGATCACCACCTTGAGCTCCGGGAGCTCCCCGCGCAGCAGTTCGGCCGCCTCCAGGCCGGTGGCACCGGGCATCTCGATGTCCAGCAGGGCCACATCCACCGGGGTGCGGCGGACCGCGTCCAGCACCTCGTCGCCGCGGGCCACCTGGACCACGACCTCGATGTCACCCTCCAGCCCCAGCAACGCCGCCAGCGCCTCGCGCACCATGGACTGGTCCTCGGCGAGGAGCACGCGAATGGTCCGCCGGCAAGCGGCGTCGGCGGGTTGAGCTGTCACGCAGACAGGGTAGGGGCCCGCACAGCCGCCGCCCGCCCACGTGCGGTCACGGACGGGTGTCGGCCGCTTCGGCGTCCTCCCCGGCCGGCGGCTCGGCGGGCACCCGCCGGGTCAGCGGCACCCAGGCCCGCAGGGCGAAGCCGCCGCGGGCCCCCTGCCCGGTCTGCAGCCGCCCGTCGGTGAGCGCCAGCCGCTCGGCCAGCCCGGTCAGGCCGTTGCCATGCGGGCGCTCCGGGCCGCGGCCGTCGTCGATGACGGTCAGGCACAGCTCGTCGGCCGCCTCGGCCAGCTCCACCTCGCACCGCCGCGCCGCGCTGTGCCGCACCACATTGGTCACCGCCTCGCGCAGCGCCCAGGCCAGCGCCCCCTCCGCGTCCGGCGCCAGGTCCGGGTGCCAGTCCGGGGCCCGGCTGAGGTCTGCGACGATCCCGGCGGCGGCCAGGGCGGTACGGGCGTGGGCGAGCTCGCCGCCCAGGGTGGGGCGGCGAAATCCGCTCACCGCCTCCCGTACGTCCACCAGGGCCTGCCGGCTGACCCGTTCGATGTCGGCCACCTGCTGGGCGGCCTGCTCGGGGGCGTCCGGCAGCATCCGTCCGGCCAGCTCACTCTTAAGGGTGATCAGCGAGAGCGAGTGTCCCAGCAGGTCGTGCAGGTCCCGGGCCAGCCGCAGCCGCTCCTCGTTGGCAGCCAGGTGGGCCACCGTGGCCCGGGCCTCGCGCAGTTCACGCATGGTCCGTCCCATCTGGGCCACCGCCGCCATCCCGGCGCCGCTCAGCAGCAGCGCCAGCACGATCCATACCGTGGCCACCGGCTCCAGGCCGGTGAGCGGGCCGAGCCCCGCCGTGGTGAGGGCGATGGCGACGACGGCCCGCATGCCCCACTTGAACGGCAGCAGCACCCCGCTGGAAACCGCCACGTACACCATCAGCGGCAGCCACGCCCCGCCGAGCGTGACCGTCAGCAGCACACTCAGCGCGAACAGTCCGGCCAGCACCACCAGCTTGGGGCGGGGCAGCCGGTCGGGGGGCCGCCGGCTGAACAGCAGATAGGCGTAGCCGGCCAGATAGACGGCCAGCCCCAGGGCGCCCAGCGCCGTGGCGGGCGCGGAGTGCCGCCCGCTGGTCAGGTCGGCGATGGTGAAGGCGAGGTACGACAGGTAGAGCAGCGCCCAGCATGCCTTGGCCACCGCCTGCCGCCGGTTCTCCGGCGGCAGGCCCACTCGCAGATAGCCGCTGTCCGACAGCTCCTCGTGCGCGCTGTTCACCATGGATTCCCCCTACCCGTTCCGGTCAGCTCTTCCGGGTGTCCTTGCGGTACAGCCAGGCCGCCGCGCCCGCGAAGATCACCAGGTAGCTGACGAGGATCACCAGGTTCTTGCCGCCCGGTGTGTCGCCGCGCTCGATGGCCTGGCCGAGACCGGCGTAGGCGTGGGTGGGCAGGTACTCGGCGATGTGCTTCAGCCAGGTGGGGAAGCCGGTGGTGGGGAACATCAGGCCGCCCATGATGGACAGACCGAAGTAGGCGATCATCGCGATGGGCCGCACCGCGTCACCGGTGGCCGCGTAGCCGATGGCCACGCCCAGCGCCGCGAACACACAGCTGCCCGCCCAGATGGTGCCGATCAGGGCCAGCCACTGCCAGGCGTCCAGCCGGACGCCCTTGAACAGGGCGCCGGTGGCGAAGACCACCAGGATCGACGGCAGCGAGACCACCGCGGCCGAGGCGATCTTGGCCGCCACATAGCCATGGCCGGGCAGCGCGGTCAGCCGCAGCTGGCGGGTCCAGCCCTTCTCCCGCTCCTTGGCTATCCGCTCGCTGTTGCCCACCAGGACCGAGGTGATGGCGCCGAAGGAGGCCATGGAGACCATATAGAGCAGCGCGAAGCTCAGCTTGGTGTCGCCGACCGGCGCCTTGGTCTTCACGCCCGCAGAGATCATCAGATAGAGCATCACCGGGTAGAGCAACGAGAAGAACATGAACTTCTTGTTGCGCAGGGTGCGCGAGACCTCAAGCTTGATCAGGGTGTTCATCGGGCCCCGCCCTCCTCGGCGGTCGCGGCGTCGGTGATGGCGATAAAGGCCTGCTCCAGGCCCAGGCCCGCGACCTCCAGGTTGCGGGGGTAGAGGCCCAGCCCGTAGAGGGAGTGCACGGTGGCGTCCGGGTCATGGGACTGGATCCGCACGGTGCGGCCGGAGACCGAGAGGGTGGACAGGGCGGGCAGCTGCCGCAGAGTGGCCTCCGGAATCTCCCCGTCCAGGTCGAAGGAGATCTTCCGGGCACCGGCCCGGGCCTTGATCTCGGCGGCCGAGCCGTCCGCCAGCACCCGGCCGCGGTGCAGCACGATCACCCGGTCGGCGATCTCGTCGGCCTCTTCCAGATAGTGGGTGGCGAACAGGATCGCCCGGCCCTCGTCGGCCTGCCGGCGCATGGCGCCCCAGAACTGCTGACGGGAGCTCACATCCATGCCGGTGGTGGGCTCGTCCAGCACGATCAGCTCATTGGCGCCGGCGGTCGCCATCGCGAACCGCACCCGCTGCTCCTGGCCACCGGAGAGCTTGTTGACCAGCCGGTCGGCGATCTCGGTGATGCCCGCCTGCTCCATCACCTTCTCCACCGGGTAGGCCCGCGGGTGCAGGTCACAGGCCAGCTTGATGATCTCGCGGACCCGGACCTCTTCCATCAGGCTGCCGCTCTGCAGCATCGCCCCGACCTTGCCCTGCTCGATGGCGCGCTGCGGGGTGGTGCCGAACAGCCGCACCGAGCCGGAGTCGGGGTTGCGCAGTCCCAGCAGCAGGTCCAGCGTGGAGGACTTGCCCGCGCCATTGGGGCCCAGCAGGGCGACGGTCTCGCCGGGGTGGAGCTCGATGTTGAGGTCGGCTACGGCCTGGACGGCGCCATAGCTCTTGTTGACGTTCGCGAAGCTGACGACGGGTGCCCCACCCGTACGCCGCCCGTCCCCCGTGAACGTGGAAGCTGTCGTGGTCATGCGTCCATCTTCACGGGGCCGATGGGCACCTGTGCAGTGCCGACCGTCGTGCGTTGGCCATGACATCTGTCATGACCAACGCACGGCAGGGGCGGCTCAGCTGGCGTTGAGCTGGATGACGCCCACCCGCTCGGCGGGCGTCTTCCCGCGCAGCGCCTTGCCCAGCGCGCCCGCCACGTCCTGCGGCATGACCGGCGTCTTGCCCTCGGCCCGCTGCACCATCACCCCGGCGAACTTCTGGCCGTAGAGCTCCTTGAGCGCCTCCAGGTTGTAGCTCTCCACCAGCTTGCCGCCCACCTCCTTCACGGAGAGGATCTTCGGCAGCGAGCGGTCCGGGCCGAACTGGATGCTGTGCAGGTGGTCCGAGGTCTCGATGGTCACCAGGCCCGACATGGCCGGCTCGGCGAACTCCTTCATCTCCCGGTCGACCTCGGCCTTGCTCACCTTGGGCTGCTGCCCGGAGCTGGGCAGTTCCACCACGGTGTCCTGGCCGGTGTCGGCGCGCTGGCGATAGGCGTCCGAGACGGCCTTGACCGCCTTGTCCATGTCCAGGCCCTGGTACGGCTTGCCGTAGACCGGCACCGCCTTGCCCGGGACGAACTTGATGGTGCCGTCCTTGGCCCCGCCCGCCTCACCGGACAGTGCCTGCAGCGCCGCGGTGATCTTCTCCTCATCGGTGATCACGGTGGGCTCGGCCTTACGGCTACCGCCGACCAGCGAGCCGATCACGGTGACCGGGTTGTAGTCCCGTCCCGACACCGACCGCACGGTCTCCTGGGTGTCGATGGACAGCCCGGCCACCGACGGCTTGAGCTGGGCCTGCTTGCCGCCGATGGACACCTTCAGCGGCGCGGTGGCGCGGTCGCCGAGGCGGGCGTCCAGCTTCTGCACCGCCTGGTCCTTGGAACTGCCGCCGATGTCCACGCCGAGCACGGTGGTGCCCTGGGGCACATCGGCGTGGTCCATCAGCAGGCCGGCGCCATAGGCGACACCGACCAGGGCGACCAGTCCGCCGCCCAGCAGCACCAGCTTGGAACGGCCCTTCTTCTTGGGGGCGCTCTTGGGCGCGCTCTTGGCGGCCGGGGCCTTGGCCGGGGCGCCGTCCGCGGCCGGCGGCTTGGGCACGGCCGGGCCGGGCTTGGGCTTGGGCACGGGCACCCGGGGCGCCCCGCTGTCGGCCGGCTTCCCGGCGCCGGGAACGCCCGGCACCCGGGGGGCACCGGCCCCGCCCGGCGCGGGCACCGCCGGCATCCCGGCGGCCATGGTCTCGGCGGCGGCGTTCACCCGGGCCGGGGGCGGCACCTTGGCGCCGCCGCCCTGCTGCTGGCCGCCTTGCCGCTGCCCGCCCTGCTGCTGGCCGCCCTTCTTCTTGTTGCCCTGCTTCTTGCCGCCCTGCGGCCCGGTGGCCGCGGGAGGCGGCGGGGGCACGGCCGGCATGCCCTGGGGCGGGGTGTCGGTCCGCTCCCCGGGCACCGGGAAGGGCAGCTTGGGCCCCTGGCCGGGGAGGCCGGGTGCGGGGAACTGCTGAGTGGTCTCCGGCGCGGCGAACTGCTGGGTGGTCTCGGGGGCCACGGACCAGGCGGCACCGCCGCCCTGCCCCGGGGCGCCCGCGAAGGGGTCGCCCGGCACCGGCACCCCGCCGGTACCGGCGGAGCCGGCGGGCCACGGCGCGCCGCCGCCCTGGACCGGAGCGGCCGGAGCACCCGGAGCGCCCGCGAACGGGTCCCCCGGCACCGGCGGATGCGCGGCCTCACCGGGCCAGGGCACCCCGCCGCCGTACGAGCCCGTGCCCGCGCCCGGGGCCTCGCCCGGCCAGGGAGCACCGCCACCCTGCGCGGGCGCCCCCGCGAAGGGGTCGCCCGGCACCGGCGGATGCTGAGCGGGCCCACCGGAAACGGGCCCACCGGGTACCGGCCCACCGGGCACGGTCCCGCCAGGTACGGATCCCCCGAATACGGACTCACCGGACACCCCACCGCGCGGCGCACCGCCGCCCGGCATCCCGCTCCCCGGGGTACGGCGCGGCAGCGGCGCCGCGGGGGGCGCCGCGGCAGCGGGCGGGGGCGTGGCAGCAGGCGGCGTAGCGGCGGCGGCCGGCGGCGTGGCCGCGGACGACTTGCGCGGGGCGAACCAGTCGCTGGTGGCGGTCTTCTCGGCCGGCCGCTCCGGCTCGGGCGCGGCCGACGGCTCAGCGGCGCGCGGCGCGGCGCTCACTCCCGGCTGACCGGCACCGGCACCGGCCCCCGCACCGGCCGGCGGCCGCGGCTGCCGCTGCTGCGGCGGCGCGGGCACCTGCCGTTGCTGCTGCTGTCGTTGCTGTTGTTGCGGCTGCGCATCCCCGCCCGATACCTCGTCACCGACCGGCGTCCGCATGACGACCGGCGGGATGGGCCGCGAACCCGGGATGTTGATCCGGATCCGGGTGGTCAGCGTGGTCTCGGTCTTCGGCGTATCCGGCTTGGCGCCCGCCGTCTGTCCTTCGGTTCCGTACGGCGGGGTTCCCGACGGGTACGCGGCGCCACCGCGCCCCTGGGACCCAGAGGACGAACTGTCAGATTCACGGCTCAAAGCAGGTTCTCCCGGTTACTCTCCGCCGCCCTCTGACCGCTTGAGGGGTCGCCCATGCCCAAGGTCAGGGGGGCTCGGCGGCGGCACCACCATACTGGGCACCGCGGGCGCATACCCGGCGACCGCTGGATCACCCGTCGGCGGACCCCTCCGGGCGCGCCACGGTCACCGGAATCCATTGTTCCGGTGGCGGTGCGACCTCAGGCGGAAATCACCACTTCACTTGCCAAGTCGGCTGGAGCCGTTGCCCGGTTGCGGCACCCCGGCAAGCGTGGCGCACATCACAGCGAGCACCATTCCGCCCAACAGGAAGACATAAGTGGTCAGTCCGGCCGGAAACAGGAAGTCTCCTTCCGGCCTGCTGCCCAGCGTCAGCAGCACCGCCAGCAGCCAGCCGGCCCCGGCCACCGCGCCGCCCACCCGGGTACCGGTGGCCGTCACCCCGCCATAGGTCACCCCGGCGACGGCGAGCAGGGCGAGCAGCAACCCGCCCGGGAACCAGCCCGCTTGCACCAGCGAACCCGCCAACCCCACCAGCGCACCCAGTACCAGCATTCCCAGATAGCCCAGCAGGCGGCCGACGTTCAGTTGCTCGGTCATACGTCCACTCCGGCGAAAAGGTCCTGCTCCCGTCCCTGGGCCACCCCGGGCTCCCCGCGCACCAGGCGGTAGAACTCATCGGCGAACAGCGGCTGGCCCAGGTCATTGGAGAGGGCGAAGAAGGGGCCGTCCACGGCGATCTGGGTGGCGTGTGCACGCATCGCGGCGGCCTTGGCCGCGGCATGGGCGGCGGTGGGCACGGCCGCGGTCACCTGGTCATCGGGCACCACACCCGGCACATCGTCCACCGAGGCGACACCGGGGAACAGCTCCTTGCCCTGGGCGCGCAGCCGGGCGAAGCCCTCCTCGACCACCGAGCGGGGCACACAGTTCCAGTAGATCTTGGCGATCTGGTGCGGCTCGCCCAGGTCCTTGCGGAACGCCTTCTCGGCCGCCAGATCGGCGGCGCGCATCGCCACCCGGTGCGCCTGGATATGGTCCGGATGGCCGTAGCCGCCGTCCGGATCGTAGGTCACCAGCACCTGCGGCCGCACCTGGCGAATCACCTCTACGAGGGACGCGGCGGCCTCGTCCACCTCGGCCCGCCAGAAGCAGCCGGGGTGCTCGTTCTGTACGGAGCCCATCATCCCGGAGTCCCGGTAGCGGCCGGGGCCGCCCAGGAAGCGGTGGTCGGTGACCCCCAGCTCCTTCATCGCCGCGGCCAGCTCGCCCGCCCGGTACCCGCCCAGGGTGTCCTCCCGGTCGGCGGCCAGGTGCGCCAGCCCGGGCGGGATCACCTCGCCCTCTTCACCCCGGGTGCAGGTCACCAGCGTGACCAGGGCACCCTCGGCGGCGTACTTGGCCATGGTCGCGCCGTTGTTGATGGATTCGTCATCCGGGTGCGCGTGCACCAGGAGCAGCCGGCGGACTGGAAGGTCGGTCATGGCACCAGCCTACGAGCCGCGCGCGCCCGCCGGGCAGGCCGCCCGCGGCTCCGGGACCGGGCGGTCAGAACTTGATGTTGCTGATCATGCTGCTCACGTTCGTGGTCAGCTGGTGGAGGGTGGGCGCGATCGAGGAGCTGGCCAGGTAGAAGCCCAGCAGCATGCAGATCGCGGCATGACCCGCCTTCAGCCCTGATTTCCGGACCAGCAGGAAGACGATGATCGCCAGCAGCACCACCGCCGAAATCGAGAGTGCCACAGCGGTTCACCTCCAGGTACGCGGTCCAACGAACGACAAACGACGCAAACGGCAAAGCGCAGCAAGCGCGCACCGGATGCCCGGCGTGCGCATGCCGCGGGAATTTCTCACCCACTGTGCGTGAGCGATCATAACTTTCCGCGTGCGGTCTTGACTCGGTGTACAGGAGCGAATACGGGGCGCACGAACGCATGCCACCGCTCGGAAGGGTGACGGCCGTAGGCTCCCGGCCATGACCGAAGAGCTCTCGTTCCCTCGCCAGTACGCCCGCACCCAGCGCTTCACACTGGGCGCCCCGCGTGCCTTCACCGTGTCGCCGGACGGCGCGCGGGTGGTCTTCCTGCGGTCCCGCTCCGGCACCGACCGGGCCAATCTGCTGTGGGTCCTGGACCCGGACGGCGGACGGGAGTTCACCGCCGCCGACCCCTTCGCCCTGCTGGGCGGCGCCGAGGAGGAACTGCCCGCCGAGGAGCGCGCCCGGCGTGAGCGCAGCCGGGAGGGCTCGGCGGGCATCGTGGGCTATGCGGTGGACGCGGCAGTGGAGTTGGCGGCCTTCGCCCTGTCCGGCCGGCTCTTCGTGGCCGGGCTGCGCGCCGGCATCGCACGCGAACTCCCGGTGCCCGGCCCGGTGGTCGACCCCCGGCCGTCCCCGGACGGCCACCATGTCGCCTATGCGGCGGACGGCGCCCTGCGCGTGGTGCGGGCGGACGGCGGCCTGGACCGCGCGCTGGCGGCGCCGGAGGCCGAGGGCATCACCTGGGGGCTGGCCGAGTTCATCGCCGCCGAGGAAATGGACCGTTCGCGCGGCTTTTGGTGGTCACCCGAAAGTGATGCCCTGCTGGCCGCCCGGGTGGACGAGTCCCCCGTCGCCCGCTGGTGGATCAGCGACCCGGCCAACCCGGCCGCCGCCCCCGCCGAGGTCGCCTATCCGGCGGCCGGCACCGCCAACGCCCGGGTCACCCTGGCCCTGCTGGGCCTGGACGGCTCCCGTACCGACATCGGCTGGGACCAGGAGCGCTTCCCCTATCTGGCCCGGGTGCACTGGTCCGAGGGCGGCCGCCCGCTGCTCCTGGTCCAGTCCCGCGACCAGCGCACCCAGGCGTATCTGGAGGTGGACACCGCCACCGGCACCACCCGGGTGCTGCACACCGAGGAGGACCCGGTCTGGCTGGACCTGTTCCCCGGGGTGCCCGCCCGGACGCCGGACGGGGAGCTGGTGCGCATCGGCGACACGGGCGGCGCCCGCCGGCTGTTCGTCGGCGAACGCGCCCTGACCGGGCCGGAGCTGCACCTCAGGGAAGTGCTGGACATCGGCCCGGACGACATTCTGGTGCTGGCCTCGGCGGGCCCCGCCGCCGAGGCCCCGGAGACCGGCGAGGCACATGTCTACCGCGTCAACTCCCGGGGCGTGCAACGCCTTTCGCCCGCTCCGGGCCGCCACTACGCGGTCCGCGGCGGCACTCTGACCGTGCTGGCCTCGGCCTCGGCCGACCGCGACGGCACGGAGGTCGCGGTGCTGCGGGAGGGCAAGCGCATCGCCACGGTGGCCTCCTACGCCGCGACACCGGCGCTCGCCGCGCGCCCCCGCCTCACCCTGGCCGGCGCCCGCCGCATCCCATGCGCCGTCCTGCTGCCCACCGGCCACCAGGAGGGCGACGGCCCGCTGCCGGTCCTGATGGACCCCTACGGGGGGCCGCACGGCGCCCGGGTGGTGGCCGCCCGCAACGCCCACCTCACCTCCCAGTGGTTCGCCGACCAGGGGTTCGCGGTGATCGTGGCGGACGGCCGGGGCACCCCGCACACCTCCCCCGACTGGGAGAAGGCCATCCATGAGGACTTCGCCGGCGCCACCCTGGACGACCAGGTGGCGGCCCTGCACGCACTGGCCGGCGAGTACCCGCTGGACCTGACCCGGGTGGGCATCCGCGGCTGGTCCTACGGCGGTTACCTGGCCGCGCTGGCCGCGCTGCGCCGCCCGGATGTCTTCCACGCGGCCGTGGTGGGCGCCCCGGTCACCGACTGGCTGCTGTACGACACCCACTACACCGAGCGCTATCTGGGCCTGCCCGAACAGCGGCCGGCCGTCTACCGCCGCAACTCCCTGGTGGAAGGCGGGGAGTTGACCGAAGCCGCCACGCCACACCGGCCGATGATGCTGATCCACGGCCTGGCGGATGACAATGTGGTGGCCGCGCACACCCTGCGGCTGTCCTCCGCGCTGCTGGCCGCGGGCCGTCCGCATGAGGTGCTGCCGCTGTCCGGGGTGACACATATGACCCCACAGGAGCAGGTGGCGGAGAACCTGCTGCTGCTCCAAGTGGACTTCCTCAAGCGGTCCTTGGGGGCCTGAGACCTCCTTGGAGTGAGCGGGCCGGCGGCGTGCTTGACGGGGTGTCAAGCACGCCGCCACCTCGATCTGCACAACCTTCGCTCAAGATGCGGCGGAGCCGCGCATCGTCCGCTGCAACCCCCTTGACTGCGCGGTAACTCCATTGCCAGAGTCCGCTCAACTCAAGGTGTTCGAAGTCACACGCGAGGTTTCCCAGCCGACGTGGCGGAGGATGTGCGCCGATGACGAGTCCTGCCCAGAGCCCCGTGGCAACCGCCGACGCGGAGCCGGTGGTCACCACGGCCGACCTGGTCGGCCGCTCTCCCGGTCAGTTGATGTGGCGGCGCTTCAAACGCGACCGCACGGGGGTGATCTCCGCCGTCATCGTGGTCTTCTTCTTCCTGGTCGCCATCGCCGCTCCGCTGATCTCCAAGCTCTACGGCAAGAACCCCACCGAGACCTATGGCCTCGACGACAGCGGCCTGTTGAACCCCTTCGGCTATCCGGTGGCGCCCAACGGCGGTATCTCCGGCCGCTTCTGGTTCGGCCTGGAGCCCACCCTGGGCCGGGACGTCCTGACCCAGCTGGTCTACGGCATCCGCACCTCACTGCTGATCGCGGCCATCGCCACCGTGCTCTGTGTGGTCACCGGGGTGCTGATCGGGGTGACGGCGGGCTATGTGGGCGGCCGTACCGACTACTTCCTGGGCCGGTTCATCGATCTGCTGCTGGCCTTTCCCCAGCAGCTGTCCTTTGTGGCCTTCACCCCGGTCGTCTACTCGATGTTCGTCAGCCCGGAGAAGGAGACCCCGACCTACCTCAGGGTCATCACCCTGATCCTGGTGCTGTGGGTACTGGGCTGGATGGGCATCGCCCGCCTGCTCCGCGGCCAGGTACTCAGCCTGCGGGAACGGGAGTTCGTGGAGGCCGCCAAGGTCACCGGCGCCTCGCCCTGGCGGATCATCATCAAGGAGCTGCTGCCCAACCTGTGGACCCCGATCCTGGTGCAGTCCACCCTGATGCTGCCCACCCTGGTGACCGCCGAGGCGGGGCTCTCCTTCATCGGCGTCGGCATCGTGGAACCCACCCCCGACTGGGGCCGGATGTTCGCCAATGGCGCCAAGTACTACGAGAGCGACATCACCTACATCTTCTTCCCCGGGCTGGCGATGATCACCTTTGTGGTCGCCTTCAACCTGCTCGGGGACTCCGTCCGGGACGCGTTCGACCCCCGCACCAAACGCTAGGGATTCTTCCGGGGTCCGCGTCCCCCGCGCCTCACCACCGTCCGTCCCCATCCCACAGGCAGGCAGGTGCTACATCCATGAGGACGTCAGTCAACCGCAGAGGGGCCCGGTACACGGCCGTGGCCATCGCGGCCGGGGCCCTGGTGCTCTCCGCGTGCAGCAGCGGCGGGGGCGGCGGCGGAGGCGACAAGAAGAGCGCGGGGCCGGGCGAGGACAAGAACGTCTCCTCCAACTTCTCCCTGGGCACCAAGGACGACTCCACCGGCCCGGCCCCCCAGCCGGCCGGCGCCAAGAAGGGCGGCACGGTCACCGTCCTGCAGCGGGACGCCTTCCACCACCTGGACCCGGGCCAGATCTACTACGGCGACATGCTGATCAACCAGCTGCTCTACAACCGCTCCCTCACCGGCTACAAGATCGACGAGAAGGGGCATGTCAAGGTGGTCGGCGACCTGGCCACCGACACCGGCACCTCCTCCGACGGCGGCAAGACCTGGAAGTTCACCCTCAAGGACGGGCTGAAGTGGCAGGACGGCTCGCCGATCACCGCCCAGGACGTCCGCTGGGGCATTGAGCGGCTCTACGCCTCCTTCGAGACCGACGGCCCCCAGTACATCCCGCAGTGGCTCTCCGGTGACGGCACCAGCTACCGCAAGGCGCTGCCGGACGGCCCGTACAACGGCAAGCACCTGCCGTCCTCGGTCCTGGACACCCCTGACGACAAAACCGTGATCTTCCACTTCCAGCGGCCGCACGCGGACGCCCCCTTCGCCACCGCCATGCCCAATGTCGGCGCCATCAAGGCGGACAAGGACACCAAGCAGAAGTACGACAACGCGCCCTTCGCCGACGGCCCTTACAAGGTCGGCGACTACAAGGTGGGCAAGTCCCTCACCTTCGTCCGCAATGAGAACTGGGACCCCAGGACCGACCCGCTGCGCAACCAGTTCGTCGACAAGTTCGACATCAGCTTCGGCCACCAGGCCACCGACTCCACCCGGCGGCTGCTGGCCGCCCAGGGCCCCGACAAGAACGGCATGTCCTGGACCAACGCGGTGGCCCCGGAGATGGTGGAGAAGGTGCTCAGCGACCAGGGCACCAAGTCCCGCCGCTTTATCGAGCTCCAGCCCTACCTCGATGTCATCGACTTCAACATGGACCGGCTCAAGGACGTCCGGGTCCGCAAGGCACTCGCCTATGCCATGCCCAGCGGCCAGATCATCCAGCAGATCGGCGGGGCCACGGCCGGACAGCTGGCCACCAATCTGCTCTCCCCCTCCGTCGACGGCTACCAGCCCAGCGACCCCTTCGGCAAGAAGGCCAAGCCCAATGGCGACCCGGAGAAGGCCCGGGCGCTGCTGAAGGAGGCCGGCAAGGAGGGGCAGGAGATCGTCTACGCCTACGCCAACACCGATGTCCAGCAGAAGGTCTCCGTGGTGATCACCCAGGCCCTGGAGCGGGCCGGCTTCAAGGTGCAGAAGAAGGAGATCGACTCCAACGTCTGGGAGAACGCCATCGGCGAGGCCAAGAACAAGTTCGACATCTACCGCACCGGCTGGGGCGCGGACTGGCCGGTGGCGTCCACCGTCCTGGAACCGCTCTACGACGGCCGGACCATCTCCGACGGCGCCTCCAACTACGCCCACCTCAACGACTCCGCCGTCAACAGCGAGATCGACCGGATCAGCGCCATCCCGGATGTGAAGAAGGCCGCCCCGGACTGGATGAAGCTGGCGGACAAGATCCTCAACGATGACGTCCCGGCCGTGCCCACCTACGCCAACCTCCAGTTCGCGCTGTGGGGTTCGGGCCTGGGCGGGGTCAAGTACCACCCGGTGTACGGCTACGCCGACCCCACCTCGGTGTTCGTCAAGTAACGCCCGCAACCGGCCGGGCCCTTGGGCGGGCCCGGCCGCCCGACCCGTCCTCCGACCGCTAAGGGCCGCGCAGCCATGCTGAGATTCCTGCTCCGCCGCACCCTGGGCGCACTGGTCATCATCCTGCTGATCAGTGCCATCACCTTCTTCCTGTTCTTCGCGCTGCCCTCGGACCCGGCCCGGATGTCCTGCGGCAAGAACTGCACCGCCGACGCCCTGGCCGTGATCCACAAGAACCTGGGCCTGGACCAGCCCATCCCGGTCCAGTACTGGCACTACATGGTGGGCATCTTCGCGGGCCGCGACCTCCCGGTGGGCCACTGCCCGGCCCCCTGCTTCGGCTACTCCTTCTCCAACCAGCAGCCGGTCTGGGGCACCATCACCGACCGCTTCCCCACCACCCTGTCCCTCACCCTGGGCAGCGCGGTGGTCTTCCTGACCGTGGGCGTGGGCATCGGCATGCTGGCCGCGGCCTTCCGGGGCACCTGGATCGACAAGTTCTTCAGCTCGCTGTCGCTGATCGGCAACTCCCTGCAGATCTACTTCGTCGGCGTGATCGCCCTGGCGGTGTTCGTCACCAAGCTGCACTGGCTGGACAACCCCGCCTACTACTCGCTCACCGACAACCCCGGGAAGTGGTTCACCGGCCTGCTCATCCCCTGGCTGGTGCTCTCCATCATCTTTATCGCCAACTACAGCCGGATGACCCGCTCCCAGATGATCGAGCAGCTCTCCGAGGACCATGTGCGCACCGCCCGCGCCAAGGGCCTCAAGGGGCGCACGGTCTTCTTCCGCTATGCCTGGCGGGGCGCGCTGGCCCCCATCGTCACCATCTTCGGCATCGACCTGGGCTCGCTGTTCGGCGGCGCCATCATCACCGAGTTCACCTTTAGCCTGCACGGCCTGGGGCGGCTGGCGGTGGACTCCGTCAACCAGACCGATCTGCCGACCCTGATGGCCGTGATGCTGGTGGGCTGCACCGCGATCGTCATCGCCAACATCCTCGTCGACGCGGCCTACGCCTTTATCGATCCCCGCGTACGACTGGCCTGACGGCGCCACACCCCGACCCGAACCACCCTCTGGCCCAGGAGGAGCCCGCAGCCGTGACCCACGACGCTTTTCTCTCCGTGCGCGACCTCCATGTCCGCTTCTCCACCGAGGACGGCATCGTCAAGGCCGTGGACGGGCTCTCCTTCGACCTGGAACGCGGCCGTACGCTCGGTATCGTCGGCGAGTCCGGCTCCGGGAAGTCGGTCACCAACCTCACCGTGCTCGGCCTGCACGACCCGCGCAGCACCGAGGTACGGGGCGAAATCCTGCTGGACGGGCAGGAGTTGACCGGCGCCGCCGAGTCCACCCTGGAGAAGCTGCGCGGCCACAAGATGGCCATGATCTTCCAGGACTCGCTCACCGCGCTCTCCCCGTACTACACCGTGGGCCGCCAGATCGCCGAGCCCTTCCGCAAGCACACCGGCGCCTCCCGGCGGGACGCCCGGCTGCGGGCCATCGAGATGCTGCGGAAGGTCGGCATCCCCAACCCTGCGCTGCGGGTGGACGACTACCCGCACCAGTTCTCCGGCGGCATGCGCCAGCGCGCGATGATCGCCATGGCCCTGGTCTGCGACCCGGAACTGCTGATCGCCGACGAGCCGACCACCGCCCTGGATGTCACCGTCCAGGCCCAGATCCTGGACCTGCTCAAGGAGCTTCAGCAGCAGACCGGTTCGGCGATCATCCTGATCACCCATGACCTGGGGGTGGTGGCCAACACGGTGGACGACCTGCTGGTGATGTACGCGGGCCGGGCGGTGGAACGCGGCACGGTGCGCGAGGTGCTCCGCGCCCCCCAACACCCCTACACCTGGGGCCTGCTGGGCTCCATGCCCCGGCTGACCTCCGATGTCGCCGAGCCGCTGAGCCCGATCCCGGGCGCCCCGCCCAGCCTGCTCGCCCCGCCGCCCGGCTGTCCCTTCCATCCACGCTGCGGCTTCCCGGCCACGGCGGGTGGCGACCGCTGCCGCACCCAGCGCCCCGAGCTGCCCGCCGGGCGCGGCGCGGCCTGCCACCTCACCGCCGAGCAGCAACGCACCGTCTTCATCGAGCAGATCAAGCCCCGACTGGGCTGAGGGAGCACCCACCATGACCGACATCCTGGTCGCCGAGGGGCTGACCAAGCACTTCCCCATCCGGGGCGGCTTTCCCGTCAAACGCACGGTCGGCGCGGTCCAGGCCGTAGACGGCATCGATCTGGCCATCCAAGAGGGCGAGAGCTTCGGCCTGGTCGGCGAGTCGGGCTGCGGGAAGTCCACCACCGGCCGGCTGCTCACCCGGCTGCTGGAGCCCACCGGGGGACGGATCCGCTACCAGGGCCAGGACATCAGCCACGCCGGCCGGCGGGAACTGGCCCCCATCCGTGCCCAGATCCAGATGATCTTCCAGGACCCCTACTCCTCGCTCAACCCCCGGCAGACCGTGGGCCGCATCATCGCCGGCCCCATGGAGATCAACCACATCAACCCGCCGGGCGGCCGCGAGGCCCGCGTCCGGGAACTCCTGGAAACCGTCGGCCTCAACCCCGAGCACTACAACCGCTTTCCGCATGAGTTCTCCGGCGGCCAGCGCCAGCGCATCGGCGTCGCCCGGGCGCTGGCCCTGGAACCCAAGGTGATCGTCGCCGATGAGCCGGTCTCCGCGCTGGATGTCTCCATCCAGGCCCAAGTGGTCAACCTGCTCCAGCAGTTGCAGCGCGATTTGAACATCGCCTTCCTGTTCATCGCCCATGACCTGGCCGTCGTCCGCCACTTCTCCCAGCGTGTGGCCGTGATGTACCTCGGCAAGATCGTGGAACTGGGCAACCGCGAGGACATCTACCGCCACCCCCGCCACCCCTACACCCACGCCCTGCTCTCCGCCGTCCCCGAGGCCACCGACATCGACGCCCCGCCCCGCGAACGCATCCGCCTGGCCGGCGATGTCCCCTCCCCCATCCACCCGCCCTCCGGCTGCCGTTTCCGCACCCGCTGCTGGAAGGCCCGCGAACGGTGCGCCACCGAGGAACCACCCCTGCTGCGCGCCGAGGGCAGCACCGAGGGCCATCTGTCCGCCTGCCACTTCCCGGAGCCGCCGACGGTGGAACGGGACACGGAGGTGGTGCTGGACCCGGCGCTGACGGGGGACGGCGCGGGGGCGGAGGGCGGCGGCCAGGGCCCGTCCGACGGCTTCTGACGCCCGCGCGGCGGGCCGGCTCGCGGGCGGGCCCACGAGGGGCGCGGGGCGGCCACGATATGCGGCTCCACCGCGGGCGCGACCAGCCACCGACGGCCCGCACTCGCCCCCGGCGTCAGCCGGCCGGCGGCTGCGGCGGCATGGGCGGATACCCCGGAGCCGGACGGGCATCGGCCGGCGGCCACGCGTACGGCTGCGCGTACGCCGGTCCATAGCCGGGAGCCGGCGGCGGCGCGTACGGCCGCACCGGGGAGGCCGAGGCGAGCGTCAGCAGGATCACCACCCCGACCACCACACAGGCGCCATCCGTCAGCACGCTGTACATCCACCGGTCGGCGCCGTGCTGGAACAGCATCCGGTAGCGCTCGTCATGGAAGGCGATCAACGACCGCACCGACTGCAGCACCATAAACACCGAGAGCGCCATCAGCCCGCCCCGGGCCACCCGCCGCCCGGCCAGCGCCAGAATGCCGAACAGGCCGAGCGTCACCCCCAGGTAGAGGTGGTACGTGTCCGCCATCCGGCCCCGGTAGCCGACGAAGCCATAGCTGCTGTCAAAGGCGGCCTTGAGATAGTCACCGGTCCCGGCACGGTGCGCGCTGTCCACGACCCAGCCGAAGCAGGCCGCCGCCAGCAGCACCGCACAGCCTCCGGCGAACACATATCTGCCGCGCTGCCCCTGGGACACCTGAACCGCTTCACTGCCCGACTGACCTGAGTCCACCTCTGTACGGTACGGGTCGCCCGATAGGGGTAACAGGCCCTGTACATCACGGAGATGCAACACCCGACTCGATCCGGGCGGCGGAAGCGGGTACGGTGGTGCGGAGCAAGACGATCCCCGCCATGGGGGGCTAGCCCATGACGAGGACCGAACCGGCATGTGGCCTACCTGTCAGCCCTCAATTCTTCTGAGGACTGGCAGGTCACCGGCCACTGAACCACCCCCTCACCTTCCGCGCAATGCGCTTCCAGATTGATGGGCGGATCTTCCGGTGACGCCCCACTGGCGCCCCCTTTCCAGCCGTTTGCAGCCTTAGCCCATGGCTGCCGGGAGGTACCCCGAGCCGGGATACCCAGCAGCGGAATCCCGACCTAAAGGCCCTCGTGGAAGGGGGCGCACTCGAGTGCGCTACGCAGACCTTAACACCATCCAGATGGCTCAACTTGCCATGTATCAGGCGTAGTTGGAGATCTGCCAAACTTCGCCCTCAGTCGATCAGAAGCCGATCAAACCAGGGTCACACCCCCCGCTCCTCCGCAAAATGGCAAGCCGAAGGATGCGCCGCCGGCCCACCCGCCTCCCCCAGCCATGGCGGAACCTCCAACGCCGGCTCCACCTCCACGCACTTCTGCCGTGCCTTCCAGCAACGCGTGCGAAACCGGCAACCCGACGGCGGATTGGCCGGCGACGGTACATCCCCCGTCAGCAGAATCCGCTCCCTACGCTCCCGTGCCGTCGGATCCGGCACCGGTACGGCCGACAACAGGGCCTGCGTATAAGGGTGTGTGGGGTGTTCATAGATCTGCTCTTCCGTGCCCAGCTCCACCAGCCGCCCCAGATACATCACCGCCACCCGGTCGCTGATATGCCGCACCACGGACAGGTCATGGGCGATAAAGACATAGGACAGCTCGAACTCGTTCTGCAGCCGCTCCATCAGATTGACGACCTGCGCCTGTACCGAGACATCCAGCGCCGATACCGGCTCATCGGCCACAATCACCTCGGGCCGCAGCGCCAACCCCCGGGCAATTCCGATGCGTTGGCGCTGACCCCCCGAAAACTGGTGCGGATAGCGGTTGATGTGCTCGGGGTTGAGGCCCACCACATCCAGCAGTTCCCGCACCCGCCCGCGGCGGTCTCCCTTGGGTGCCACCTCCGGGTGGATGTCGAAGGGCTCGCCGACGATATCGCCCACCGTCATCCGGGGGTTGAGTGAGGTGTACGGATCCTGGAAGACCATCTGGATGTTGCGGCGGACGGCCTTCAGCGCCCGCCCGGACAGCCGGGTGAGGTCCTCGCCCCGGTAGCGGATCCGCCCACCGGTGGGCCGTTCCAGGTTCACCAGCAGCTTGGCCACCGTGGACTTGCCGCAGCCGGACTCGCCGACGATGCCCAGCGTTTCACCGCGCCGCAGATCGAAGGAGACCCCGTCGACGGCCTGTACCGCGCCCACCTGTTTTCTGAACAGCACGCCCCGGGTCAGCGGGAAGTGCTTGACCAGGTCCCGCACTTCAAGAATGGCCTCAGCCTGCATCGAGAGTGTCCTTCCAGAAGTGGCAGGCACTGGTCCGGTCCGGCGCCACCGGGAACAGCGGCGGCCGGTCGGTGCGGCAGATGTCCTGGGCCCTGGGGCAGCGGGGGTTGAAGGGGCAGCCGGCCGGGATGGCGGTGAGGCTGGGCGGCAGCCCCTTGATGGCATAGAGCTGTTGGCCCTTGCGGTCCAGGCGCGGGATGGAGTCCAGCAGGCCCCGGGTGTAGGGATGCGCGGGTGCGGCGTACAGCTCCCTCACCGGCGCGGTCTCCACGATGCGGCCCGCGTACATCACCGCGATGGTGTCGGCCACATCCGCCACCACCCCCAGATCATGGGTGATCAGGATGAGGCCCATGCGGTATTCCTGCCGCAACTCGGCCAGTAGATCCATTACTTGGGCCTGGACGGTGACATCCAGCGCCGTGGTCGGTTCATCGGCGATGATCAGGTCCGGCTCCAGGGCCAGTGCCATGGCGATCATGATGCGCTGGCGCATACCGCCGGAGAACTGGTGCGGGTAGTCGCCGGCCCGCTCCCGGGCCGCCGGGATACGCACCCGCTCCATCAGCCGGACCGCCCGGGCCCGGGCCTCCTTGCCGGATGTCCCCTGGTGGACCTGGTACATCTCGGCCAGTTGGGCACCCACGGTGAGCACCGGGTTGAGCGCGGAGAGCGCGTCCTGGAAGATCATGGCGATCTTGGCACCACGCAGCCGCCGCCGGTGCTCCTCGGCCATGGTCAGCAGGTCCTGGCCCTGGAAGAGCACCCGGCCGCCGGTGACAAAGCCGGGCGGTGAGTCCAGGATGCCCATGATGGCCTGGGCGGTCACCGACTTGCCGGAGCCGGACTCCCCCAGCACGGCCAGGGTCTGCCCGGCGTGCACGGTGCAGCTGACGCCATTGACGGCCTGGGCGATGCCCTCCCGGGTGCGGAACTCCACCCGCAGGTCCCGTACCTCCAGCAGTGCGGTGGTCAACTCCGCCTCCTTCAGCGCAGCTTGGGGTCGAGGGCGTCGCGCACCGCGTCGCCCAGCATGATGAACGCCAGCACCGTCAGGCTCAGCGCACCGGCCGGCCAGAGCAGCATGTGCGGGGAGTTGCGGATCAGTGTGGAGGCGTTGGAGATGTCGATGCCCCAGGAGACGGTGGGCGGCCGCAGCCCCACCCCGATGAAGGAGAGGGTGGCCTCCAGGGCGATATAGGTGCCCAGGGCGATGGTGGCCACCACGATCACCGGTGCCACCGCGTTGGGCGCGATATGCCGCAGCAGCAGCCGGCCGTCGCTCGCGCCCAGCGCCCGTGCCGCCTGGACATAGTCGTGCTGTTTGGCGGTGACCACCGAGCCACGGGCGATCCGGGCGATCTGCGGCCAGCCCAGCAGCACGATAAAGCCCACCACCGGCCAGATGGAGGCGCCGGTCACCACGGAGAGGAAGACCAGTCCGCCCAGGATGATGGGGATGCCGAAGAACACATCGGCCAGCCGGGACAGCAGGCCGTCCCACCAGCCTCCGTAGTACCCGGCCAGTCCGCCCAGCACGCTGCCCAGCAGCGCGGCCCCGGTGGTGGCGCACACCCCGACGGTGATCGAGGCCCGCGCCCCGTGCACGGTACGGGTGTAGACATCGCAGCCCTGGGCGTCGAAGCCAAAGGGGTGGCCCGGTGCGGGGCCGTCCTGCGCCTTGGCCAGGTCGCACTGGAGCGGGTTGCCGCCGGCGATCAGCGAGGGCCATACGGCGATCAGCAGCAGGAAGAGGATCACCAGGGCGGAGACCAGGAAGACCGGGTTGCGCCGCAGGTCGTGCCAGGCATCGGACCACAGGCTGCGGGCCTTGCCGCTGTCCGCGCTGCCCGGCAGCGGCCCTCCTTCCAGGGTCTCGGCCTCGCCGGCGGCCATGCTCATGGCCCCTCCCGCGCCGGGGCTGATCACTTCCCTGGGGCCGGTGGTCTCCCCGGCCCCGCGCGGATCGGGTTCAGCCATAGCGGATCCTCGGGTCGAGCACGGCGTAGAGGAGGTCGACCAGCAGATTGGCCAGCAGGAAGACAATGACCAGGATGGTGACAAAGCCGACCACGGTGGGCGAGTTCTGGCGCAGGATGCCCTGGTAGAGCTGGAAGCCCACGCCCCGGATATTGAAGATCCGCTCGGTGACAATGGCCCCGCCCATCAGGGCGCCGATATCGGCGCCGATAAAGGTCACCACCGGGATCAGTGAGTTGCGCAGCAGATGCCGCAGCACAATGCGGTGGCGCGGCAGCCCCTTGGCCACCGCGGTGCGCAGATAGTCGGCGCGGGCGTTCTCGGCGAGCGAGGTACGGGTGAGCCGGGTGACATAGGCCAGCGAGGTCAGCGCCAACACCACACCGGGCAGCAGGAGTTCCTCGAAAGTGGCCTCCGGCGACACCGAGGGCGAGGCCAGCCGCCACCGCACCCCGATCAGGTACTGGAGCACATAGCCGCTGACAAAGGTGGGCACCGAGACCACCACCAGGGTCAGCAGCAGCACCGTGGTGTCCACCGGGCGCCCGCGGCGCAGTCCGCTGAGCACACCCAGGGCGATGCCGATGACGATCTCGAAGGCGATGGCCACAATGGTCAGCCGCAGGGTCACCGGAAAGGCGGTGCCCATCAGTTCGGTGACCGGCTGACCGTTGAAGGCGGTGCCGAAATCCCCGGCGAACACCTGCCCCATGTAGTGCAGGTACTGCTTCCACAGCGGCTGGTCGAGATAGAGCTCCTGGCGGATGCGGGCGGCGGTCGCCGGGTCCGGCGCCTTGTCGCCGAAGAGCGCGGCCACCGGGTCGCCCAGTGCGTAGACCATGAAGAAGATCAGGAAGGTGCTCCCGATGAACACCGGGATCATCTGGAGCAGCCTGCGGGCCACATAGCGGCTCACTTGACCGTGATCCGCTCATAGACGGGGACGCTGAAGGGATTGAGCGTCACCTGGGACAGGTTCGCCGAGTATCCGGCGCTGCCGTTCTGGTACCACAGCGGAATGGCGGGCATCTGCTGGGCGAGGATCCTTTCCGCGTCCTGGAATTGGGCGACGGCCCGGGCCCGGTCGGTCTGCGCGTTGGCCGCGTCGATGAGTCCGTCGAACCGGGCGTCGCTGTACTTCCCGTAGTTGGAGGAGGCATCGGTGTAGTAGAGCGGCTGCAGAAAGTTCTGGATCAGTGGATAGTCCATCTGCCAGCCGGAGCGGAACATGTCGTTGACCCGCTCGTCGGAGATCTGGTTGCGGAAGTCCGCGAAGGTGCCGATCGGATTGACGACGCAGGAACTGTCGTTGCCCAGTGCGTTGTTGATGCTGTTACAGACCGCGTCCATCCACAGCCGGTGTGAACCGGTGTCCACATTGGAGGAGATGGTCACCCTGCCGCCGGGCAGCCCGCCGCCCTCCTGGATCAGCCGCTTGGCCTTTCCGGGGTCATAGGTGCAGGCGTCCTGGCACAGCCCGACCCGGTAACCGCCCTTCGCCCCCAGCACCGGAGAGGTCCAGTCATCCGCCGGGGTACGGGTCCTCCGGTAGATCTGGGTCGTGATCTGCTCACGGTTGATGGCCATGGAAAGGCCCCTGCGGACCTTCTCCATCCCGGGCCTGGTCCAGTCGGCGCGGTACATCGGGAAGTCCAGGGTCTGGATGATCCCGGCCGGCTGGTTGATATAGCGCCCGTCCAGGTCCTTTCCGACGTTCTTCAGCTGGGTGCTGGGAATGTCGTCGACCAGGTCGAGATTGTCCGCCAGCAGATCGGTGTAGGCGGTGTTGCTGTCCGTGTAAACCCGCAGTTCCACACCGTTGTTGGCGGCCCGGTCCGGTCCTGGATAGCCCGCCCACCGGGACAGCCGCATCGCCGATCCCCGGGTGTAGGAGTCGATGACATAGGGCCCGTTGCCCACCGGTTTCTTCAGCCATCCCCGGTGGTCGTCGAAGAACGCCCGGGGCAGCGGGGCATAGGCGGCATAGCCCAGGGTGTCGGGCCAGGTGGAGAACTTGGTGCGCAGCCGGACGGTGAAGGTCCGGTCGTTCTTCAGCACCAGCCCCGACAGCGTTCTGGCACTGGCGGCGCCACTGGCCGGATGGACCTTGTCGTAGCCGTCGATGTACTCGAAGAAGGGGGCGTTCTTCTGCTTGTTGTCGATCAGCGCCCCGTAATTCCAGGCGTCCACAAAGGACTTGGCGGTGACCGGCTCCCCATTACTGAAGGTCCAGCCGGTCTTCACAGTGATGGTGAAGTTCTGTGAGTCCCCGGTGTCGATCCGCTCGGCCAGCATGTTCACGGCCGCTCCGGTGCCGGGGTCATAGCGCTTCAGCCCCCGGAAGACCATGTCCAGCACCTTGCCCCCCTGCACCTCGTTGGTGTTGGCCGGCTCCAGCGGGTTCTGCGGATCCCCCCAGGAGGCCCGCACCCACCCCGGCGCCGCACCGCCGCCCCCGCCGCACCCCGCCGCGGCCATGGCGAACACGAGGCCGCCCAGGGCCACCGCGGCCCTGGCGCGCATGCCTCCACGCATGGAGTGCCTCCTCAAAGCTGCCCAGGTGCTTCCCATGTCTCGCGTAGAGCCAAATATCAGCGGTTCAACGTCTCTGCGCACTTTCATCCCCACTGACCGCGCGGGTCGAGGCGGTGAAACCGCCCGTACGAGGGAGCGGGGGCGCCGGGAGGGCAGCGAAAAGGGCGCCCGGACCTTGCGGTCCGGGCGCCCCTGTCCGTCGGTGTGGCGGCTAGGCCGCGTGCACCACGTCCTTCTCCTCCGCGAAGTGGCAGGCCGACTCGTGCGCCGCGAGCGTCTTCTTGCCCGCGAACACCTCCGGCACCGCCAGCAGCGGGATCTCCTCGGCGCACTTGTCCTGCGCCTTCCAGCAGCGGGTGCGGAAGCGGCAGCCCGACGGCGGGTTGGCCGGGGACGGGACGTCACCGGTGAGGATGATCCGCTCGCGGCCCTCGCGCGCCTCCGGGTCGGGGACCGGGACGGCGGAGAGCAGCGCCTGGGTGTAGGGGTGGGTCGGGTGGTCGTAGATCTCGGCGTCCGTCCCGATCTCCGCCATCTTGCCCAGGTACATCACGCCCACCCGGTCCGAGATGTGCCGGACGATGGACAGGTCGTGGGCGATGAAGACATAGGAGAGGTTGAACTCGTCCTGCAGCCGCTCCATCAGGTTGACGACCTGTGCCTGCACCGAGACATCCAGCGCGGAGACCGGCTCATCGCAGATGATGATCTCCGGGTTGAGCGCCAGGCCGCGGGCGATGCCGATGCGCTGGCGCTGACCGCCGGAGAACTGGTGCGGATAGCGGTTGATGTACTCCGGGTTGAGGCCGACCACGTCCAGCAGTTCCTGGACCCGCTTACGGCGGTCGCCCTTGGGAGCCACCTCGGGGTGGATCTCAAAGGGCTCGCCGATGATGTCGCCCACCGTCATCCGGGGGTTGAGCGAGGTGTACGGGTCCTGGAAGACCATCTGGATGTTGCGGCGGACGGCCTTCAGCGCGCGCCCGGACAGCTTGGTGATGTCCTGGCCCTTGTAGAAGACCTCGCCGGAGGTGGCGGTCTCCAGGGTCATCAGCAGCTTGGCGACGGTGGACTTGCCACAGCCGGACTCACCGACGATGCCCAGGGTCTCGCCCTGGTAGAGATCGAAGGAGACCCCGTCGACCGCCTTGACCGCGCCGACCTGCTTCTTGAACAGGACACCCTGGGTCAGCGGGAAATGCTTGACCAGGTTGCGGACCTGGAGGATGGGCTCACCGCGCTCCACCGGGGCGTCCAGGACGGCCTCCACCTCGGCGGTGGTGCTGGCGTCGCTGACCTTGACGTCGGAGACGTTCGGCTCTTTCTCGTCGGCCTTCTCAGCCATGAATCGTCTCCTTCCAGAAGTGGCACGCGCTCCGCCGGCCCGGCATCGCCGTACCGTCCTGCTCGGCCACGTCGTGCAGCGCGGGGACCTCGGTACGGCAGATGTCCTGCACCTTGGGGCAGCGGGGGCTGAAGGCACAACCGGCCGGAATGTTCAGCAGGTTGGGCGGCAGGCCCTTGATGGCGAAGAGCTCCTGGCCCTTCTGGTCCAGGCGCGGGATGGAGTCCAGCAGGCCCCGGGTGTAGGGGTGGGCCGGGCGCTTGTAGAGCTCGTGCACCGGCGCGGTCTCCACGATGCGGCCCGCGTACATCACCGCGATCTTGTCGGCGACGTCCGCCACCACGCCCAGGTCATGGGTGATCAGGATCAGACCCATGTTGTACTCGCGCTGAAGCTCCGCGAGCAGGTCCATCACCTGGGCCTGGACGGTGACGTCCAGGGCGGTGGTGGGCTCGTCCGCGATGATCAGGTCCGGCTCCAGGGCCAGCGCCATGGCGATCATGATGCGCTGGCGCATACCGCCGGAGAACTGGTGCGGGTAGTCGCTGACCCGCTCCTTGGCGGCCGGGATGCGCACCCGGTCCATCAGCTCGATTGCCTTGGCCTTGGCGTCCTTCTTGGACATCCCCTGGTGCACCCGGAACATCTCGCCGAGCTGGTAGCCCACGGAGAGCACGGGGTTGAGGGAGGACAGCGCGTCCTGGAAGATCATGGCGATCTTGGCGCCGCGGATCTTCCGGCGCTCGTCCGCCGACATCTTCAGCATGTCCTGGCCGCGGAAGAGGATCTCACCCTTGGGGATCCGCCCGGGAGGCATGTCCAGAATGCCCATGATCGCCTGCGCGGTCACGGACTTGCCGGAGCCGGACTCGCCGAGCACGGCGAGCGTCTCACCGGCGCGGACCGAGTAGTTGACGCCATTGACGGCCTTGGCCACGCCGTCCCGGGTGTGGAACTCCACATGCAGATCACGGACTTCGAGCAGCGGCGCGTCGTCCTTCCCCGACTGCTCGGGGACGTTCGCGGTCTTCTCGGTGGTGCTGGTCACGTACGCCTCCCTCAGCGCAGCTTGGGGTCGAGGGCGTCGCGCACCGCGTCGCCGAGCAGGATGAACGCGAGCACGGTGAGGCTCAGGAAACTGGCCGGCATCATCAGGGCGTGCGGGCCGTCCCGGACGTCCTTCTGGGCGGCGGAGATGTCCACACCCCAGGAGACGGTCGGGTCCTTCAGGCCGATGCCCAGGTAGGACAGAGTCGCCTCGGTGGCGATATAGCCGCCGAGCGCGATGGTGGCCACCACGATGACCGGGCCGAGGACGTTCGGCAGGATGTGCCGGAAGAGGATCCGGTTGGTGCCGGCGCCGAGCGCCCGGGCCGCGGTGACGAAGTCGGCCTGCTTCTGGGTGATGACCGCACCGCGCATCACACGCGCGATCTGCATCCAGCCGAAGGCCGTGAGGGCGAAGGTCACCGTCCACACCGTGCGGTTGGTGAACGCCTGGAGCAGCACCAGGCCGCCGAGGAGCAGCGGGATGCCGAAGAACACGTCGGTGAGGCGGGAGAGCAGGGTGTCGACCCAGCCGCCGAAGTATCCGGCGATCATGCCGATGATGCCGCCGAGGACGGTGACGGCGATGGTCACACAGACACCGACGATGATCGAGGCGCGGGCACCGTACACGGTACGCGCGTAGACGCTCTGGCCCTGGACGTTGTAGCCGAACCAGTCTTCCTGGAAGACGTGCGACCACTGCGGCCCACCGAGGTAGTGGTTGCGCAGGTCGGCGTGGCGCGGGTCCACATCGGTGAAGAGCGACGGCCAGGCGGCCATCAGGATCAGCAGCACCAGCAGGACGCCGGACACCCAGAAGATCCAGTTGCGGCGCAGTTCGCGCCAGGCGTCCTGGCCGAGGCTGCGGGCCTTTTCGGTGGACGCCTGCTTGCCCGCCTCGACGGCGAGTTCGGCGACGGTCGCCACGCTGGCGGCGGAGACGTCCGCGAATTCGCCGACCGTGCTCGGACCGGTGCCCGCGGCGCTGGTCGGGCTCGCCTGGGGGGTCTTGTTGTCAGGCATAGCGGATCCTCGGGTCCAGGACTGCGTAGAGCAGGTCGACGACCAGGCTGCTCACGAGGTAGACGAGCACCAGCACGGTCACCACGCCGACCACGGTGGGGCCTTCGCTGGTGATGACGGCGTGGTAGAGGGTGTTGCCCACACCGGGGACGTTGAAGATGCCCTCGGTGATGATGGCACCGCCCATCAGCATGCCGAGGTCGGTGCCGAGGAAGGTGACGACCGGGATGAGCGAGTTGCGCATCAGGTGCACCCCGACGACCCGGCGCCGGGGCAGGCCCTTGGCGACGGCGGTGCGGATGTAGTCGGCGCGGAGGTTCTCCGCCACGGTCGTCCGCGTCAGCCGGGTGACATACGCCAGCGAGAGCAGGGCGAGCACGACCGCCGGGAGAATGAGCTGGGTGAGGTCCGTCGAGTCCTGGACGGTCGGTGTGACCCACTTCCACTTCACACCGATGATGAACTGGGCCATGTTGCCGAGTACGAAGACCGGGATGGACACCACGATCAGCGTGAAGATCAGCACGGCCTGGTCCAGGAACTTGCCGCGGCGCAGGCCGGTGAGCACACCGAGCCCGATGCCGAAGACCACCTCAATGGCAAAGGCGAAGAGCGCCAGCCGGATGGTCACCGGGAATGCCTCGGCCATCAGGTCGGCCACCGGCCGTCCGGTGAAGCTCTGCCCGAAGTCTCCCTTGAAAAGTCCGGTGAGGTAGTCCCAGTACTGCTGGAGCAGGGGCTTGTCCAGCCCGTACTCATGGCGCAGTCTGGCCACCGTCGCCGGGTCGGCCGCCTTGGAGCCGAAGAGTGCCTTGACGGGATCGCCCGGCAGCGAATACACCATCAGGAAAATAAGCAGCGTGGTCCCGATGAACACCGGGATCATCTGGAGCAGTCGCCTCGCGACAAAGCGCCCCATGGTTCCTCCTGTCGCCGACGGGCCCAGGGGCCGCCCAAGTCCCGGAGGGAGGGCGGCCGCTGGGCCTGCGTCACTTCAGCGTCCCGGTTACTTCTTGACCTCGACGTCGGTCCAGATCGCCTGGCGCTGGTAGTCGAACTTCACGTTCTTCACGCGCTTCGACCAGCCGGCGACGGTGTGGTCGACGAACAGCGGGATGGACGGCATCTGCTCCTGGAGGATCTTCTTCTCGGCCTCGAAGTAGGTCTTGTTGGCCTCGTCGATCGACTTGGACTCGTCCGCCTTCTTCATCAGGTCGTCAGCGCCCGTGTCGCTGAAGCCCATGTCATTGGCGCCGACACCGGTGCGGTACTGCTCGGAGATGAAGTTGGCGATGTTCGGGAAGTCCATCACCCACGCCATACGGAACGGGTTGCTGAGCTTCTTGTCCGTGATCAGCTGACGGGACTCCTGGAAGGTGGCCTTGGGGTCGGTCACGCACTCCACACCGGCGTTCTGCCGGATGTCGTTGCAGACCGCGTCCACCCACTCCTTGTTGGCGCCATCGGCGTTGTAGGTGATGACCAGCTTGTTGCCGGGAACGCCGCCGCCCTGCTTGATGAGGTCCTTGGCCTTGGCCGGGTCGAACTTGCAGAAGTCACCACAGGCGCCGGGCTGGTAGCCCTCGATGCCGGGCGGCGTCAGACCGGTGGCGGCTTCCTTGCTCTTCTTGAGCGCGGTCTTGGCGATGGTGTCGCGGTCGATCGCCATCGACAGGCCCTGACGGACCTTGACCTTCTCCGGCTTCTTCCACTCGTCGTTGTAAAGCGGGAAGGCGATGTTGGTGTTACCGCCGAAGGGCTGGCTGACGGAGCGGTCGCCCAGGTCGTCCTGGTACTTGCCCACCTCGGAGTTGGGCACCTGGTACATGATGTCGACCTTGTCCGACAGCAGGTCCGCGTAGGCCGCGTCGTCCTTGCTGTAGAACTTGAAGTCGATGCCGCCGTTCTTCGGCTTGTCATCGCCCTTGTAGCCGTCGAACTTACGGACCTTCAGCTGGACCTTGTGCTCCCAGCTGCCGTCCATCTTGTACGGCCCGTTGCCGATGGGGTGCTCACCGAAGCCCTTGGGGTCCTTGTAGAACGCCTTGGGGAGCGGGAAGAAGGCGTCGTAGAAGAGGCGGTCCTTGAAAGTGGACACCGGGTGCGACAGGTCGATGGTGAACTCGTTGTCATTGACGACCTTCAGGCCCGACATCTTGTCGCCCTTGGGGTCGCCCTTGTCCGGGTGGACGTCGCCATAGCCCGCGATGTCCTCGAACCAGGAGGAGTTGAGCTGCGCGTTCTTCACGTTGGCAGCCCAGTTCCAGGCGTCCACGTAGGAAGAGGCGGTCACCGTCTCGTCGTTGTGGAACTTCCAGCCCGGCTTCAGCTTGACGTCGAAGTGCTGGTTGTCCGCGCTGTCCACGCTCTGCGCGTTCGACATCATCAGCTTGTTCTTGATGTCGAACGTGACCAGACCCCGGAAGAGGTTGGTGAGCATGTAATGCCCGCCGACCTCATTGGTGTTGGTCGGGATGAGCGGGTTCTGCGGCTCGGTGTTGTAGTACGAGAACACACCGTTGGGGTCAACGGCCGCGTTGTCGTCACTGCCGCTCTTGCTGCCACCGCCGCAGGCGGTCGCGGACAGCGCCACGACTATCGCGCACGCAGCCCACTTGGCGCTCTTGGCACCGCGCATGGGTTTGCCTCCTCAGAGTCCACTGTCACTACGAGAGAGGCACCGGCCCCACGCTGACACCCCTGACAGCGGGAGAGGGACCGGCACCTCAAGTGTGCTCGTGAGTCGGCGCTCCCCACAGCGTCTGACCCATTGACCCGAGCTAATGGCCCCACTATTGAGCACGTCCGCGCTGTAAACCACACTTAAAGGGTCTCGCTTTGGTCACATCAACCCCAGACGGGCGCCTCATATACGGACAAAGGCTCCCCATATGGGCATGCATCAAAGGGCCGTTGCCACAGAATCCGGCGAGGAGCGCACGCTATCCGGACACTCGGCCACGAATCTGACGAACCATCAGCGAGTTGGGCGGGCAAGCGAAAGGCCCGGAACCACCGCCGGGGAAGGCGGGGTTCCGGGCCTTGCGGCAGTCGGATCAGCCGTGCTTGGCGCGCGACGCGGAGCGGCCGCGCTCCTTCTGGTCCAGGACGACCTTGCGGATGCGGACCGCCTCCGGGGTCACCTCGACGCACTCGTCGTCGCGGCAGAACTCCAGCGACTGCTCCAGCGACAGCTTGCGCGGCGGCACGATCGCCTCGAAGGAGTCGGCCGAAGAAGAGCGCATGTTGGTGAGCTTCTTCTCCTTGGTGATGTTGACGTCCATGTCGTCGGAGCGGGAGTTCTCGCCGACGATCATGCCCTCGTACACCTCGGTGCCCGGGTCGGTGAAGAGCACACCGCGCTCCTGGAGGTTCGTCATCGCGAAGGCGGTGACGGCACCGGCGCGGTCGGCGACCAGGGAGCCGTTGTTACGGGTCTTCAGCTCGCCGAACCACGGCTCGTGGCCCTCGTGGATGGAGTGGGCGATGCCCGTACCACGGGTGTTCGTCAGGAACTCGGTACGGAAGCCGATCAGGCCACGGGACGGGACGACGAACTCCATACGGACCCAGCCGGAGCCGTGGTTGGACATGTTGTCCATCCGGCCCTTGCGGGTGCCCATGAGCTGGGTGACCGCGCCCATGTGCTCCTCGGGCACATCGATGGTGATGCGCTCGACCGGCTCATAGGTCTTGCCGTCGACCTGCTTGGTGACGACCTGCGGCTTGCCGATGGTCATCTCGAAGCCCTCGCGGCGCATCTGCTCGACCAGGATGGCCAGCGCCAGCTCGCCACGGCCCTGGACCTCCCAGGCGTCGGGGCGGTCGGTGTCCAGGACACGGAGCGAGACATTGCCGACCAGCTCGCGGTCCAGACGGTCCTTGACCTGGCGGGCGGTGACCTTGCGGTCCTTGACCGCGGCCTTGGCGTCCGCGCCCTTGCCGGTGCCGCCACGGCCGACCAGCGGCGAGGTGTTGGTGCCGATGGTCATGGAGATCGCGGGCTCGTCGACCGTGATCAGCGGCAGGGCGACCGGGTTCTCCGGGTCGGCCAGGGTCTCGCCGATCATGATGTCCGGAATACCGGCGACCGCGCAGATGTCACCGGGGCCGGCCACCTCGGCCGGCTTGCGGGTGAGCGCCTCGGTCATCATCAGCTCGGTGATGCGGACGTTGGAGACCGAGCCGTCGCGCTTGATCCAGGCCACGGTCTGGCCCTTGCGGAGCTCGCCCTGCTCGACACGGAGCAGCGCGATACGGCCGAGGAAGTTGTCGGCGTCGAGGTTGGTGACGTGGGCCTGGAGCGGCGCGTCGTCCTCGAACGTCGGGGCCGGGACGTGCTCCAGGATGGCGGAGAAGAACGGCTCCAGGTTGGTGGAGTCGGCGGGGACGGTGCCGTCCTCCGGCTTGGTCAGCGAGGCAACGCCGTCACGGCCGCAGGCGTAGACGATCGGGAACTCGATCTGGTCCTCGTCGGCGTCCAGGTCGAGGAAGAGGTCGTAGGTCTCGTTGACGACCTCGTCGATGCGGGAGTCCGGGCGGTCCGTCTTGTTGATGCACAGGATGACCGGCTTCCGCTGCTGGAGCGCCTTGCGGAGCACGAAGCGGGTCTGCGGCAGCGGGCCCTCGGAGGCGTCCACCAGCAGGACGACCGCGTCGACCATCGACAGACCGCGTTCGACCTCGCCACCGAAGTCGGCGTGGCCGGGGGTGTCGATGATGTTGATCGTGATCGGGTCCCCGCCGTCCTTGGGGTGATACTTCACCGCCGTGTTCTTGGCGAGGATCGTGATGCCCTTCTCACGCTCCAGGTCGTTCGAGTCCATGACGCGGTCGTCAACGGAGTCGAGCTGGTGGGCGGCGAAGGCTCCCGCCTGCTTGAGCATGGCGTCGACGATGGTCGTCTTGCCGTGGTCGACGTGGGCGACGATGGCGACGTTGCGGATGTCGTGGCGCGTGGGCATAACTTGCGGCGCTTCTCCCGGATTCGTGGATGGCGGCGCGTACGGTCCGGTACGCGTGCCCTGCCGGGCTCAAGCCACGGCCTCACTCCATGGTACGGGGCCGCCGCGGTTTGGGCTTCCTGGGATCTTGGGGGCGCCGTGACCTGGGGTTTCCTTGCCAGGTGCCGGCCGGGCGGGCGGACGCACCGGGGCTTGCGGGTTCATTGCCGAGTGCGGGGCCCTGGCCGGGCGGGCGGACACACCGGGGCTTGCGGGTTCATTGCCGAGTGCGGGGCCCTGGCCGGGCGGGCGGACACACGGGAGCTTGCGGGGTCGTTGCCGGGTGCGGGGCCCTGGCCGGGCGGGCGGACGCACCGGGGCTTGCGGGGTCGTTGCCGGGTGCGGGGCCCTGGCCGGGCGGGCGGACACACCGGGGCTTGCGGATTCGTTGCCGAGTGCAGGCCGCAAGTGGCCGGTCGCGCCCACCCGGCGGAGCCGCATGACACAGCCGCCCCGCGCCCCCGAGGGGGCGCCCTCAGCGCAGGAAGCCGATGTCCTGATAGCGCGGCGAGGCCAGCCCGAACGCACCCGCGTTCGCGACAGTGGCCCGCACCGCCACCAGCTGCGGCCGCTGATAGAGCGGAATGGCGGCTGCCGCCGCCCAGATCCGGGCGTCCGCCGTCTGCACCAGATCCCGGGACGCGTCCGCGTCCAGCTCCGCCGACGCCTGGTCGAAGAGGTGGTCGATCTGATCGGTCCCCACCCGGGTGTAGTTCTGCTCCACCTGCAGGGAGCCGTCCGCCGCCGGCTTCGGCTTGGCGAAGATCGGCCGGGCCTCGGTGGCCGGGAAGGCGCCCGCCGGCCAGGAGTAGAGGGCCAGGTCGAAGTCTCCGGAGGCGATGTGGTCCTTGAAGAACCCGGTGTCCTCGACCTTGGTGATCTCGGTGCGGATGCCGATGCCGTCCAGCTCCTGGGCGATCCGGTAGCCCACCTCCCGCAGCGGCTCGGCCTCGGCCCCCTTGGGCAGGACAAAGCGGAGCACCAGCTTCTTGCCGTCCTTGTAGCGGGCCGGGGCGGCGGTGACCCGGCCCTCCGCCGCCTTGTGGTCCTCGGTGAGGTGGTCCTCGATGAGCTCCGGCCCGCCGGCGCCGTCGCCGACCAGCTCCGCCGGTGCGGCCGGCTCCCCATGGGGGTTGCCCTTGTCATCCGGACGGTGCCCGGAGCCCGGCACCGCGCCCGGCCCCGCCTGGCCGGGCCGGTGCAGCGGCGGGTTGGCCGGGTCCGGGCCCTCCTTCCAGCCGGCCTCGGCCAGCAGATCGCGGGCGGCATGCGCGTCCGATCCCCCGATGGCGTCGCTGTTGTCCCGGTAGCCCGGCTGTCCCGCCACCCGCACATGGCTGCCCAGCGGCCGGGCGGGCAGGCCAAGGGAGCCCAGTACATATGCGGCGATCCCCTTGCGGTCCACGGCCCGGGCCACCGCCCGGCGTACCCGCTCGTCGGCCAGCGGCCCGGAGGCGCCATTGAGGGCGAGCTGGGTGTAGCCGGGCTCCAGCGAGCGGCGTACGGCCAGACCGCGCAGCGCGGCGACGGCCTTGTTGGCGTCGTCCGACTTCTCCTTGGCCGCCGGGGCGTTGTCCCGGCTGATCCGGCCGGCCAGCTCCGGGGTGATCTCGGCCAGGTCCAGCCGGCCGGCCGCCAGTTCCGCGGCCCGCTGGTCCCTGGGCACCGCCCGCAGCACCAGCTTGTCCAGCTTGGCCCGCTCACCCCACCAGCGGGGGTTGCGGACCAGGGTGAGGGTGCCCTGCTCCTCGTTGCGCTCCTGGAACCGGAACGGGCCGGCCGCTGCGGGCAGCTGCCCGCGCGCCGAGTCATTGAAGGCGCCGCCGCTGCCGGTCACCGCTCTCGGGTACAGCGGGGTGAACAGCGCGGCCCAGTCCGCGTAGGGCCGGCCGAAGGTGACCCGTACCTCGCGGTCGTCCGCGCCCCGGGTCACCCGCTCGATCCGCTCGTACCCGGCGTTGTGCGCGGCCCAGAAGGAGCTGTCCCGGCCGCGCAGCGCCTTCCACTGGGCCTCGAAGTCCGCGGCGGTGAGCGGCTTGCCGTCGCTCCACACCGCGCCGGGGTTGAGCCGGTAGACCACCACCTGCCGGGGCTCGCGCTCGGTGACCTTGGCGGACAGCAGGTAGTCGGGGTTGCGCTGGGGCCGGCCCTGCCGGTCCAGGGTGAACAGGGCGGGCAGCACCGCGCCGGCCACCTGCTGGGTACCCCGGTCCGCGCCCGCCTGGAAGGCGTTGAGAGTGGCAGGCAGCGCGTCCACCGCCCAGGTCAGGGTGCCGCGGTCGGCGACCTTGGCGCGCGGGGCCGCGGCGATGTCCGGCGGGACCCCGGGGTCCTCGGCCTCCTGCCCGCCGCCGGACCCGCAGCCGGCCAGCAGGGGCAGCGGCAGCAGCGCGCCGGCGAGGAGGAGAGCCACAGTGCGGCGGGGCCGGACGTACCTCGGGGACCTCGGCCATCTGACGGGCATCGACGAAACCTCCGCCTCGGTCGGCGCAATACGCCGCTGATCGCATTTCTCCCGCCTACCACTGAAAGCGACCGCCCCGGACCGGGCGGGCCGACACGGCGTCGCACACCCGCGCGCCACCCGCCTGGACGAAGGTTTCCTCCCGGGTAGTGCAAGCGGGTGAACGCGTCCGCTCAGGCGCAATCACGGCGGCTATCTTCCCCTCGAGGGGTGTGACGCGCGACACTCTCTGTCGCATCATCGTCGCCACCCGCAACCGCCGACCCGCGGAAGTGAGGGCAATTCATGTCCCTTAACGATGACTTGACGGCAGTTCAGCGCTGCCTGGACGACCTCGACCGCGCGCTCGGCCGGCTGGCGCGCCATCTCCCCCAGGACGAACGGGAGTTGCGCAGGATGCGCACCGACGCCGGTCATCTGCGGGAGAACTTCGCGCTACTGCGGGAGACCGTGCCCGCCGAGGCGCCGCGCCCGGTGATGGTGCAGATCTCCGACACCCCGTATGACGCCTCGTTGTGGCGGGACGCGGACGAGGAAGGACTCGGCTGCCGCGACCGGCGGGCTCCCTAGCGGGCGTCCGCCGGACCCGCCCCCTCACACCCCACTCCTCCCGGAGTCCCCCTTGGCCACTGGCACTGACCCCAGACCCGGCACCGCGGCCCCCGGCGGTGTGCTCCACCCGGCCCGGGCCGCCATCGGCGCCCGCCACCTGCGGCGGGACCGCTGGTGGCTGGCCCCGGCCGGCACCGCGGCCGGACTGCTCGCCTTCGTCGTCTACTCCACCTGGCGCGCCTTCGCCAACGGCGACTACTACGCGGCGCCCTATGTCTCGCCGTTCTACTCGCCCTGCGTCGCTCACAACTGCGTGCCCATGAAGGGCGGTGCGGACTGGGATCTGGTCGGCTCCTGGTGGAGCCTCTCCCCCGCGCTGCTGATCCTGATCTTCCCGCTGGGCTTCCGGCTGACCTGCTACTACTACCGCAAGGCCTACTACCGGGGCTTCTGGGCCTCGCCCCCGGCCTGCGCGGTGGCCGAGCCGCACGCCCGCTACAGCGGCGAGACCCGCTTCCCGCTGATCCTGCAGAACCTGCACCGCTACTTCTTCTACTTCGCGGTGATCGTGGCCGGCATCCTCAGCTATGACGCGGTGCTCGCCTTCCGGGACGCCGACGGTCACTGGGGCCATATGGGCCTGGGCACCCTGGTGTTGCTCGCCAATATCGCCCTGATCTGGGCGTACACCCTCTCCTGCCACTCCTGCCGGCATATCGTCGGCGGCCGGCTGCGGAACTTCTCCAAGCACCCGGTGCGCTACCGGATGTGGGGGCTGGTCAGCCGGCTGAATGCCCGTCATATGCAGCTCGCCTGGGCGTCCCTGGTGAGCGTGGCGGCCGCCGACTTCTATGTCTACCTGGTCGCCAGTGGCGCCTTCGACGATCCGAGGTTCTTCTGATGCCGAGGTGTTTCTCATGACGCGGGTGGAGCGCCAGCCCTGGGACGTGATCGTGGTCGGGGCCGGCGGGGCGGGGCTGCGGGCCGCCATCGAGGCGCGGGAACAGGGCCTGCGCTGCGCGGTGATCTGCAAGTCGCTGTTCGGCAAGGCACATACGGTGATGGCCGAGGGTGGCATCGCCGCCTCCATGGGCAATGTCAACGCGCATGACAACTGGCAGGTGCACTACCGGGACACCCTGCGCGGCGGGAAGTTCCTCAACAACTGGCGGATGGCCGAACTGCTGGCCCGCGAGGCCCCGGAGCGGGTCTGGGAGCTGGAGACCTGGGGCGCCGTCTTCGACCGCACCCCCGAAGGGGGCATCTCCCAGCGGAACTTCGGCGGCCATGAGTACCCCAGGCTGGCGCATGTCGGCGACCGTACCGGCCTGGAGCTGATCCGCACCCTGCAACAGAAGATCGTCTCGCTCCAGCAGGAGGACCGGCGCGAACTGGGCGACTACGAGGCCCGGTTGAAGGTCTTCCAGGAGTGCACGGTCACCCGGGTGCTGCGGCAGCGGGGCCGGGTCAGCGGGGTCTTCGGCTATGAGCGGGAGTCCGGCCGGTTCTTTGTGCTGGAGGCCCCCGCGGTGGTGCTGGCCACCGGAGGCATCGGCAAGTCCTTCAAGGTGACCTCCAACTCCTGGGAGTACACCGGCGACGGGCATGCGCTGGCGCTGCTGGCCGGGGCCCGGCTGATCAACATGGAGTTCGTCCAGTTCCACCCCACCGGGATGGTCTGGCCGCCGTCCGTCAAGGGCATCCTGGTCACCGAGTCGGTGCGGGGCGACGGCGGAGTGCTGTGCAACAGCGACGGCAAGCGCTTTATGTTCGACTACATCCCGGATGTCTTCAAGGAGAAGTACGCCGAGTCCGAGGCCGAGGCGGACCGCTGGTACGCCGACCCGGACCACAACCGCCGCCCGCCCGAGCTGCTGCCCCGCGATGAGGTGGCCCGGGCCATCAACTCCGAGGTCAAGGCCGGGCGTGGCTCCCCGCACGGCGGGGTCTTCCTGGATGTCTCCAGCCGGATGCCGGCCGAGGCCATCCAGCGCAAACTCCCGTCCATGCACCACCAGTTCAAGGAGCTGGCGGATGTGGACATCACCGCCGAGCCCATGGAAGTCGGCCCCACCTGCCACTATGTGATGGGCGGGGTGGAGGTCGACCCGGACACCGCGGCCGCGGTGGGGGTGCCCGGGCTGTTCGCGGCCGGCGAGGTGGCCGGCGGGCTGCACGGCTCCAACCGGCTGGGCGGCAACTCCCTGTCCGACCTGCTGGTCTTCGGACGGCGCGCCGGGCTGCACGCGGCCCGCTACGCCGCCGGGCTCGATGGCCGGGACCGGCCCGGCGTCTCCGAGGCCGACATCGCCTCGGCGGAGGCGGAGGCGCTGCGCCCATTCGGCGCCGAGGACGCTGCGGACGGCGCCGGGGAGAACCCGTACACCCTGCATACCGAGCTCCAGCAGTCCATGAACGACCTGGTGGGCATCATCCGCAAGGCGCCCGAGATGGAGGAGGCACTGCGCCGGCTGGCCGGTCTGCGGGCCCGGGCCCGGCGGGCCGGGGTGGAGGGCCACCGGCAGTTCAACCCCGGCTGGCACCTGGCCCTGGACCTGCGGAACATGCTGCTGGTCAGCGAGTGTGTGGCCCGGGCCGCGCTGGAGCGCGAGGAGAGCCGGGGCGGCCACACCCGGGACGACCATCCGGCGATGGACCGGCGCTGGCGCCGGGTCAGCCTGGTGTGCCGGCTGGCCGAGGACTCGACCGAACCGGCCGTGGAGGACCCGGCGTTGGGGCGGATCCGGCTGGAGCGGATCGACGCCGTGCCCATGCGCACCGATCTGATGGAGCTCTTCGAGAAGGAAGAGCTGGCCAAGTACCTGACCGACGAGGAGCTCACCTCATGAGCTATCAGGCCCACTTCAAGGTGTGGCGGGGTGATGCGGACGGCGGTGGTCTGGCCGACTTCGATGTCACCGTCAACGAGGGTGAGGTCGTACTGGACATCATCCACCGGCTGCAGGCCACCGCCGCCCCGGACCTGGCGGTGCGCTGGAACTGCAAGGCGGGCAAGTGCGGTTCGTGCAGCGCGGAGATCAACGGGCGGCCGCGGCTGATGTGCATGACCCGGATGTCGGTCTTCGATCCCGCCGAGATCATCACCGTGACGCCCATGCGGGCCTTCCCGGTGGTGCGGGACCTGGTGACCGATGTCTCGTACAACTACGCCAAGGCGCGCGAGGTGGTCTCCTTTGTCCCGCCGCCGGGGGTGGGTCCCGGCGAGTACCGGATGAAGCAGCAGGATGTGGACCGGGTCCAGGAGTTCCGCAAGTGCATCGAGTGCTTCCTGTGCCAGAACACCTGCCATGTGGTGCGTGATCATGAGGAGAACAAGCCGGCCTTCGCCGGTCCGCGCTTTCTGATGCGGGTGGCCGAGCTGGACATGCACCCGCTGGACGCGGCGGCCGAGACCGGCGTGGACCGCAAGGCGGCCGCCCGGGAGGACCACGGCCTGGGCTACTGCAACATCACCAAGTGCTGCACCGAGGTCTGCCCCGAACACATCAAGATCACCGACAATGCGCTGATCCCCCTCAAGGAACGGGTGGTGGACCGCTCCTACGACCCCCTGGTGTGGCTGGGGAGCAAAATCCGCCGCCGGGGGCGTGAACACGGGGCGTAATACCACACACGCTCCCGGTAGCGGCCTCGACAATCCGGTCATAGGCTCCAAAGTGTGACGCGGCTTTTGTGGCGGGGCCGGCCGGGTGCGCCCGGCCTGTGCCTGATCAGTGCGCTACTCGCGCTGCTCGCCCTGCTGCTGCCGGCCGCGGCCGCCGCCCGCGCCGACGCCCCCCTCGACCTGGACGCCCGAGGGGGGATCACGGACACGGTCGGCGCGCTGGGGCGTCGGCGCATCCAGGTCGAGACGGCGCTCAACCGCCTGCACGCCGTTCATCGGATGCGGCTGTTCGTCACCTATGTCCATGACTTCTCCGGCCGGCTGGGCCATGACTGGGCCGATGCCACCGCGGACCGCAACGGCCTGGGACCGCATGACATCCTGCTGGCCATCGCCACCTACCAGCACCAGTTCGCCGTCTCGGTGGCCCCGGACTCCGGTATCCGCCCCGAACAGGTCAGCCAGGTGGCCGCCATCGCCATCGCCCCCGCCCTGGCCCAGCACGACTGGGCCGGGGCGGCCATCGGCGCCGCCGACGGCTACGCCGCACTGCTCACCGGCAACCCGGTACGCGCCCCGGTGATCATCCCCGGCCGCAGCGACCCCGGCGGCGCCCTGCTCCCCGGCGACCGGCGGGTATGGATGCCGGTGGCCGGCGGACTCACCCTGTGCGTCCTCGGCCTCTGCCTGGGCTCCCGGCGGGCCACCCGGCTGCGCCGGGAGGAGCGCGCGGAACAGGAACGCCTGGCCACCGCCGGCTCCACCACCCCCGGCCTGGCCCGGCTGGCCCAGCCGCTCACCCCGCTGCCCGAACTGGAGGCGGAGGCCGCCCGGAACCTGGTGGAGACCGATGACGCGGTACGCACCAGCGCCGAGGAACTCACCTTCGCGATAGCGCAGTTGGGCAAGCGGGCCACCCAGCCGTTCGCCGAGGCGGTCGGCTACGCCCGCCAGGAGCTGGCCGACGCCTTCCGGCTGCGCCAGCGGCTGGACGACGCACCCTGCCCGGACGAGGAGTTCCGCCGGCACACCCTGGACGAGATCTGCTCCCGCTGCACCAGCGCCAACCGGCGCCTGGACGCCGAGTCCTCGGCCTTCGACCGGCTGCGCGACCTGCGCAACCAGGCCGCCGCGGTGCTGCGCACCGCCACCGAGGCGGCCGAGGCCCTGGCACCACGGGTGGGCGACGCCCGGCAGGCCCTGGACGACCTCGCCCCGCGCTGCGCTCCGGACGCCCTGGCTCCGGTGGCCCCCTATCCGGACGAGGCCCGGGACCGGCTGACCTTCGCCACCGCCGCACTGGCCGAGGCCCGGCGGGCCCTGAACGGAGCGCTGGGCGAGGACACCACCCGGGCGGCGGTCTCACTGCGCGCCGCCGAAGGGGCGCTGTCCCAGACCCGTACCCTCACCACGGCGGCGCTGCGCCGGATACGCGAACTCCAGGGCGCGGAACGGGCGTTGCGCTCCGCCCTGGCGGACGCCGAGGCCGCGCGGACCGAGGCCGGGCAGCGGACGACGCGCGCCACGGCCGAGCTGGACCTGGCACACAAGGAGGCCGGGAACGGGCGCTATGACCCGATGGCCCTGCTGCGCCGGGTGGACCTGGCGGCCGCCGAGCTGGACGCCTCCGGCGGGGACCCGGCGGCCGCCGGGCTCCGCGAGCGGGAGCGGGCGGCCCGGGCGGCACTGCTGGCCCGGACCGAGGTGGCCGGGGCGCGGGACTTCATCGACACCCACCGGGGGGCGATCGGCAGCCGGGCGCGCACCCGGCTGGCCGCGGCGGAGCGGCATCTGGCGCTGGGCCGGTCGCCGGGCCGGCGGCCCGGGGCGGCGGCCGCGGCGCTCCGCCGGGCGGACGCCCTGGCCCGGGAGGCCCGGGCGCTGGCCGAGTACGAGGTCACCGAGTTCGACCAGGCCACGGCGGAACGCCGGCCCACCCGGGCGCTGGGGGGTGCGCTGCTGGGGGGCATCGTGCTGGCGGGCCTGCTGCCGGCGACCTTCGGGGGCGGGGCGACCCGGGGGCGCCTGGCGGGGCCTTAGCCCCGCATTCCGTCGCCGGGCAACGGGTCGGGGGTTACGCCCCACAGGCACCTGCACCGTCAGTAGAGACTCATCAACGCCTCCACCGCGTCCGGCACTTCGCCCCCTCCGCCCGGCAACGCGAGCTCGAACCAGACGGTCTTGCCATGCGGAATCCGCCGCGCCCCCCAGGCGGCACTCAACAACCCCACCAGCTGCAGCCCCCGGCCACCCTCATCGGTGTCATTCGCCCGCCGCCGCCGCGGCTGCACCAGTCCCCCGTCCCACACCTCGCACACCAGGGTGCGGTCCAGCAGCAACCGCAGCCGGATCTCCCCCTCCCCATACCGCAGCGCATTGGTCACCAGCTCGCTCACCAGCAACTCAGCCGTGTCCACCAGGGCCTCCAGCCCCCACAACGGCAGCTGCTGCCGGGCCAGTTCACGGGCCCGGGCCACCGAACGGGGCTCCGGCGGCAGCGTCCAGTCGCCCACACGCTCCGGCGGCAGCCCCCGCAGCCGGGCCATCAGCAGGGCGATGTCGTCCTCACCATGGTGGGTGTCCAGCGCGCCCAGCACATGGTCACAGACATCCTCCAGCGGCCGCGCCGGATCGGTGAGCGCGTCCCGGAACGCCTGCAGCCCCTCGTCCAGCGGATGGTCGCGGGACTCCACCAGGCCGTCGGTGTAGAGGGCGAGCAGCGCCCCGTCCGGCAGCTCCACCACCGTCTCCTCGAAGAGCTCGCCGCCCACCCCCAGCGGCATCCCCGGCTGCACCTCCAACAGCCGTGCGGGCTTGCCTTCTTCGACCAGCACCGGTGGCAGATGCCCGGCGTTGGCGACCGTGCAGCGCCGGGTGACCGGGTCGTAGACCGCGTAGACACAGGTCGCCAGGTACACCTCGGACAGATCGGCGGGCCGTACGCTGCCCCGCACGCCGCGCGGCGCGGACTGGGTGCCGCCCGGCCGTCCCAGGCCATGCGCGATCTCGTCCAGGTGGGAGAGCACCTCGGCCGGCTCCAGGTCCAGCATGGCCAAGGTCCGTACGGCGGTGCGCAGTTCGCCCATGGCCACCGCCGCGCGCAGCCCGCGGCCCATCACATCGCCCACCACCAGGGCGGTGCGGTGCCCGGGCAGCTCGATGACATCGAACCAGTCGCCGCCCACCTCGGTGGCCGCGTTCCCGGGCAGATAGCGGCAGGCGATCTCCAGGCCGGCCGCCTCCGGGGACACCGGAGGCAGCAGGCTGCGCTGCAGGATCAGCGCCCGCTCATGCTCCCGGCGGTAGAGCCGGGCGTTGTCGATGCACACCGCCGCCCGCGAGGCCAGCTCCACCGCCAGCGCGGTGTCCCGCTCGCCGAAGGGCTCACTGCCCTTGGTGCGGGTGAACTGCACCAGGCCCACCACGGTGTCCCGGGCCACCATCGGCACCGCCAGGGTGGACCGCACCGAGTCGCCCAGTTCGGGGCTCTCGGCGCCCTCCCGGCCGGGGATGGCCTGCGGCTGGGCGGTGCGCAGCGCCCCCGCGCAGGGCGAGTGGAAGGGGTAGCGGTGCACCTCGCCGACCTGGATGGGCTTGTCGTCGGTGGCCCGGGGTGCGCCGGAGACGGCGCTGGCGTGGGCGACCCGGCGCAGCTCGGCGCTGCCGTCGGCCAGCCCGGGCGGCGCCTCGTCGCCGACCAGCAGGCCCTGGTAGAGGTCGACCGAGGCCAGGTCGCAGAACTGGGGCACGGCCACGTCCAGCAGTTCCCGGGCGGTGGTCTCCAGGTCCAGGGAGGTGCCGATGCGGGCGCCGGCCTCGTTGAGCAGCGCCAGGTTGCGCCGCACCCCGGCCGCCTCGCGCTCGGCGCGGCGCCGTCCGGTGACATCGGTGGCGATGGCGGCCACCCCGATCGGCCGGCCGCTGCCGCTGTGCAGCCGGTACAGCGACACCGACCAACGGCGCCGCTCGCTCTGCCCGGGCACCGGGCCGACCAGTTGCAGATCGGCCACCGGCCGGCCGCTGTCCAGCACCTGTCGCAGCGCCGCGGCCAGCCGCTCGGCCTCGCCGCGCGGCAGGAAGTCATGCGGGGTACGGCCCCGGTGCCATTCGGCGGGGCGGCCAAAGGTCTGGGCAAAGCTCTCGTTGACCCTGAGCAGTCGCAGGTCCGTACCAAAAAAGAAGAAGCCCAGCGGAGATTGGCCGAAAACGGCTTCCGAGGCCGCGATATCGGTCTCTATCCCCTGGAGCGCCCGGACATCGACGGCCACACAGAGCGCCGCCCGTTCGCCCCGGGCATTCTGACTGGGCATCACATAGATCTCGGCCAGGCCCGGCCGGCGCTCGTCCCGCTGGTAGGGGACCAGTCCGGTCCACGGCCGGTCGCCCTCCGGGAATTCCCCCGAAATGGGGATCCGGCGCGGCGCCCCCTGATCTGACGCGGCGGCGGCGAACACTTCGCGGGGCTCTCTGCCGACGACCTGGGCGGGCTCCATTCCGAACAGTTCGGCGGCCCGTTCGCTCCACTGCTCGATCCGCCCGTCGGAGTCCAGGGAGAAGGAGGCCACGCGGATGTAGTCATAGAGGGAGCCGGGCGGGCTGTTCTGCCACATCACCATGGCGTCCGTGCCCTCGGTCCCGTCCGCCGCAGTACCCGCCTGCTGTTCGCTCACGTGCCCGTCCCCTCCGGCTGATGTGCTCGCACCGGCATTCAGAAGGCCGAGTATCCAGCACAGGGAGTCCTTGGGACACGGACTTCACGATCACAGCACGGTCTCAACCCGCTATGTGTCCTCCCCTGCTTCCCGGCCCGGCAAGCCCAGTTCGAACCACACGGTCTTTCCGTTCTCGCTCGGACGGATACCCCAGCGGCGCGAGGCCAGTGCCACCAGTTGCAGACCGCGGCCGCCCTCGTCCTCGGGGTGGGCGCTGCGCTCCCGGGGCGGTTCGGGGGCCGGATCGGAGACCTCCACCAGCAGCGCTCCGTCGCGCGGGGCACTCATCCGCACCCCGATGGGCGCGCTGGCATAGCGCAGGGAATTGGTGACGAGCTCGCTGACCAGCAGCACCGTCACATCGGTCAGGGCGGACATCCCCCACTCGTGCAAGGTGTCGCGCACCAGGGTACGAGCGGTGCGCACCGCACCGGCCTCGGCGGGGAAGGTCCATTCGGCGAACCCGGGGGCCGACGCCAGAGTCCTTGCGCTGTCGCTCACGCCGATCACTTCCCACACCTGCTGCGGCCCCACCGGCACACTTGACCGGTTTGGGGAGAATAATCAGCACATACCCGGTATGGGGGTCGACATATCTCTACTGCGTCTCTCTGCCGCGTCCTGCCGCGTCCGCACGGCAGCTCAGCCGCGGCTCACCCGCTCCACGATGTAGAGCTGCTTGTGACCCTTGGCGTCCAGACGGTCCGCCACCCGCTCGGCCTCGGTTTTGGTGGCATAGCGGCCGACGCGGTAGCGGTTGCCGTTGTCGTCCTGGCGGATCACCAGCCAGGGCAGGGCCGCTCCGTTGTCGGTCATCGTCCCTGCCCTTCCGTCGTGGTGGCTGTAGCAGTGTGCGCCGGTGCGGACCGCACCGGCGCACACCCGTCAGCGCCTTGTGAAGAAACCGCAGTCCGCATATGCCCGAGCGTACGCCCGACCTTTACGCAGCGGATACGGGTTTTCACGAAGAGATGCGCATTCGGCCACCTGAGGGTGACTAGCGGGTCTTGGCGGGCTCCACCGGAGCGTCCTCCGCCGCTTCGCCTTCCTTGGCCTCCTCGGCTTCCTGGGCGGCGAGCATCTCCTTCTCGGTCTCCACCAGGGTGGGGTTACGCCAGGAGCTGCGCACGCCCCAGAAGTAGAACGCCAGGGCGATCACGGCGACCAGGACCATGTCCAGGCCCTCGGGGAGGTAGCCCTGGCCGTTGAACTTGGTGCTGCCGGCCCAGGAGACGGCCGCCATCACAAAGAGGTAGGCGACCATCCAGGCGCCCGCCTTGAGGTGCGGCTTGAGCTCGGCCCACGGCTTGCGCAGCTCGTAGAAGGCCCAGATCGGCAGGCCGGCCGCCATCAGCAGGATGACCTTGCCGGTGAGCGGCCACTTGGCCCAGTACAGCACCAGCGAGCCGAAGATCATCGCGATGGGGGCGATGACCGGCATGGCACGCAGCTTGACCGGGCGCTTGAGGTCCGGGGCGATCCGGCGCAGCGACATCACGGCCACCGGGCCGGTGATGTAGGAGATCACGGTGGCCACCGAGACGATCTCGGCCAGCGAGCCCCAGCCGCGGAAGACGGCCAGGAAGAGGAAGGCGACCACCAGGTTGAGCAGCAGGGCCGGGCGCGGGACGCCGGTCTTCTTGTCGACCTTGCCGAAGATGCCGGGCAGGTGGCCGTTCTCCTGGACGCCGTGGATCATGCGCGAGGTGGTGGCGGCGTAGATCATGCCGGTGCCGGAGGGCGAGATGAACGCGTCCGCGTAGAGCACCATGGCCAGCCAGTTCAGGCCCCAGGCCATGGCCAGGTCGGCCAGCGGCGACTTGTAGGTGAGCGCCTTCCAGCCGGAGGCCAGGTCGTGCGAGGGGACGGCCATCAGGAAGGCGACCTGGAGCGCGATGTAGATGACCAGCGCGATCAGGATGGAGCTGATGACGGCCTTGGGCAGCGACTTGCCCGGGTTACGGGCCTCACCGGCCATGTTCAGCGGGGACTGGAAGCCGTTGTAGGCCCAGACGATGCCGGAGGTGGCGACGGCGGTGAAGACCGAGCTCCAGCCGTTGGGCGTGAAGCCGCCCGCCGTGTGGATGTTGTGGGTGTCGAAGTGCGCGTAGATCAGGGCGCCGGCGGTGAGCGCCGGAACGACGACCTTGAAGACGGTGATCGCGGTGTTGGTCTTCGCGAACAGGGAGATCGCGAACCAGTTGAGGAAGAAGTAGAAGAGCAGCAGGACGCTGGCGAGGGCCACACCACTGGTGGTGAGCATCTTGCCGTCGGAGAGGTCCTTGGCCCAGGCCCACTTCCAGGAACTCATGTACTGCACGGAGGCGGTCGCCTCGCCCGGGATGACGGAGACGATCGCCAGCCAGTTGGCCCAGGCGGCCAGGTAGCCGGCGAGCGAGCCGTGCGAGTACTGGCCGAAGCGGACCATGCCGCCGGCCTTGGGGAACATCGCGCCGAGCTCGCTGTAGGTCAGCGCGATGGTCACGGCGACGGCGGCGCCGATCACCCAGGCGACGATGGCGGCCGGGCCGGCGATGCCCGCGGCCCGCTGGGCACCGAAGAGCCAGCCGGAACCAATGATCGACCCAAGGCCGACGGCCGTCAGGGCCACCGGTCCCAGGGACCGGCGGTAATGGGTGTGGGAACCCTGTTCGGTACTCAACGCCCCGGTACTCCCTTGCTCTCTGATCTCCCCCACAGCAGGACACAAACCGCGCCATCGTACGAGCGATTTGGCCAACTTGGTCCTGCCAAAAGGCCCTGAGCTGGGCCTATGTGAGTTTTGCAACAGGAACCACTCACCCAGCAAATGCGGACACAGCGGGGCACAGTCCCGCACATCCCACCGCCCGGCGAGGCCAAATGGAAGGAATTTTCCAGGGCTTTTGAACTGACTCGCGAGTCAGTTCACCGTTCTTGAACGGCTACTTAACCGGCAGGTGATAAGCGATGCGGTGCCGCTCGGCGAGCATCACCACATCCGCCGTCTCCACCGGGCAGCCGCCGGCGAAGTACGTCCGGGAGACCACCAGCACACAGCGACCGGGCACCCCGCCCAGCGCCACCGCCTCCTGGGCCAGCGCGGGGCGGGCGCTGACCTCCTCGGCGACGTTATCCACGACCAGGTCGATGGCGGCCATCCGCTCCACCACCCCGCGCCCGGCCAGCGGGCCCTCCTCGGGCAGCATCACCGGGGTGCGGCCGGTGACGGACAGCGGCTCCCAGGAGGTGGAGAGCATCGCCGGCTCCCCCGCAACCCGGTAGAGGTACTCGGTGCGCATCACCCGGGCCCCCACCTCGATCCGCAGCCGCTCGGCGATCCCCTCGTCCGCCACCCGCTGGTCGCTGCGCGCCTCCCAGGCGCCCTTGACCTTGGCGTCGGCCTGCTCCTGACGGAAGGGCGAGGACTCGCCCGCCGAGCGGTACCCGGTGCGCACCACAGCGCGCCGCTCGGGCCGGGGACGCACATAGGTGCCCGAGCCCGAACGGCCCTCGACCAGACCCTCGGCCATCAGCACCTTGCGCGCCTCCAGGGCGACGGTGTCGGAGACGCCGTACTGCTCGCGAATGCGGGCCTGGGAGGGGAGCCGGGTGTGCGGCGGCAGCTCACCGGCGACGATCTTCTGGCGAAGATCACCGGCGACACGGAGGTAGGCGGGTTGGTCACCGAAAGCCACGGCCACTCCCAAAGGTTGACGGTCCGCAACAGCTTGGCAACCCTCGGTTGCCAACCGCAACTCAAGGCCAAGGATTCACCAGATGTGGTGAATTGCAGCTCAACGGCGTGTGGGCGACACCTCGATGCAGGCGTGATCCACCGTCTCCACAGGCACATCCGCAACGATGCGAAAGATCTTCATATCGCCGCGCGCCCCCAGAGGCCGCCCCTGCGCCGCCAGGAAATCCCGCCCGGGACCAACGAAAAAGGCCGGGCTCACCAGAGCCCGGCCCGTCCCTGATCCGCCTGAACCGGCGGTCACCCGTCAGACGTTGAAGCGGAACTCCACCACATCCCCGTCCGCCATCACATACTCCTTGCCCTCCATGCGCGCCTTGCCCGCCGCCCGGGCCTCGGCCACCGAGCCGGTGGCGACCAGGTCGTGGAAGGAGATGACCTCCGCCTTGATGAAGCCCTTCTGGAAGTCGGTGTGGATCACACCGGCCGCCTCGGGGGCGGTGGCGCCCTTCTTGATGGTCCAGGCGCGGGTTTCCTTGGGGCCGGCGGTGAGGTAGGTCTGCAGGCCCAGGGTGTCGAAGCCGACCCGGGCCAGGGTGGACAGGCCGGGCTCATCCTGGCCGACGGACTGCAGCAGTTCCAGGGCCTCCTCGTCGTCCAGCTCGGCCAGGTCGGCCTCCAGCTTGGCGTTGAGGAAGATGGCCTCGGCGGGGGCGACCAGGGCGCGCTGCTCGTTCTTGAAGGCCTCGTCGCTCAGCTCCTCCTCGTCCACGTTGAAGACGTAGAGGAAGGGCTTGGTGGTGAGCAGGTGCAGGTCGTGCAGCGGCTCGTGCTTCTCGGTGCCCTGGACGATGCCCGCGGAGAAGAGGGTGTTGCCCTCCTCCAGGATGGCCTTGGCCTCCTCGACCGCCTTGACCTTGGCGGCCTTGTCCTTCTGGATGCGGGATTCCTTCACCAGGCGGGGCAGCACCTTCTCGATGGTCTGCAGGTCCGCCAGGATTAGCTCGGTGTTGATGGTCTCGATGTCGTCCTTGGGCGAGACCTTGCCGTCGACATGGACGACGTTCTCGTCCTTGAAGGCGCGGATGACCTGGCAGATGGCGTCCGACTCGCGGATGTTGGCCAGGAACTTGTTGCCCAGGCCCTCGCCCTCCGAAGCGCCGCGCACAATGCCCGCGATGTCCACGAAGTCCACCGTGGCGGGGAGGATCTTCGCCGAGCCGAAGATCTCCGCCAGCTTGCCCAGCCGGGCGTCGGGGACGCCGACCACGCCGACGTTGGGCTCGATGGTGGCGAACGGGTAGTTGGCCGCCAGCACGTCGTTCTTGGTCAGGGCATTGAACAGCGTCGACTTGCCGACGTTGGGCAGACCGACGATTCCGATCGTGAGCGACACGTGACGACTTCCTGTAGTAAGGCGGGTCCGCGGCCCGCAGCCGGGCCGGTGAACCAGTCTACGGGGCGCCACCGCCGCACCGCCCCGCACGAATGACTCGCCGAACAAACAGCCGACACGCGGGCCGACGCGCGGTGACCGGCGTGTCCAACGCCGGATTCCTCCCGGTTCTCAACCTACTTTGGACGGGTGGAGCGACCCAGTACGCGCAGCACCCAGCACCGGCCCCGTCGTCCGTCACCGGTGCCCCGGCCGACCGTCCCGGTGGGCCAGGGCGCCGCAGGAACGGTTTACCGGGTGCGGACGGGACGCACCCCGCCGCCACTGCCCAGAGTGCTGCGGCGGCTGTCCGCGGCCCGGCTGACCGGGCTGGGCGGCGGGCTGCTCACCACCGGCGCGATGCTGGTCACCGGCGCGCTGGACTCGGCGCTGCTGAACAGCTCGCCCGCCGCCTACGGCATGTGCTTCCTGCTGGCCTGCACAACCTGCGCGCTGATGGTGCGGCCGGCCGAGTGGATGGCCGCACCGGTGGGCGTCCCCATCGCCTTCGCGGTGGGCGCGGTCCCGGTCGGCGACGGGGCCGGCGGACTGACCGGCCAGCTGATGGGGCTGGTCGGCTTTCTGTCGCTGCAGGCCGGCTGGCTCTACGGCGGCACCCTGCTGGCCACCCTGGTGGCACTGGTGCGCCGGATGTCCTGGATCAGACAGCGGAAGCTGGCACGGATCGCGCAGCGGAAGCGGCCATCGCGGCCCCCACGATCCCCGCGGTGTTCTCCAGCTGCGCAGGCACGACCTCGGCGCTGATCCCCTCGATCAGCGGCAGGAACTTGTCCGCCTTGCGGCTGACCCCGCCGCCGATCACAAACAGCTCCGGGGAGAACAGCCGCTCCACATGCGCCAGATAGCGCTGCACCCGGCGCGCCCAGCGGGGCCAGGTCAGATCGCCGTCCTCCTTGGCCCGGCTGGAGGCGCGGGTCTCCGCGTCATGGCCGTTGAGCTCCAGGTGGCCCAGCTCGGTATTGGGCACCAGACGGCCGGCGGTGAACACCGCGCTGCCGATGCCGGTTCCGAAGGTCAGCACGATCACGGTGCCCTTGCGGCCCCGCCCGGCGCCATAGGTGATCTCGGCCAGCCCGGCCGCGTCCGCGTCATTGAGCACCGTGACCGGCGCGCCGAGCCGCTCGCCCAGCAGCGCCTCGGCGTCCGTCCCGATCCAGTGCTTGTCGACATTGGCGGCGGTGCGCGTGGTGCCGCGGACCACCACCCCGGGGAAGGTGACGCCGACCGGGCCGCTCCAGCCGAAGTGGTCCACGACCTCTTTGACCCGTGCGGCGACCGTGTCCGGGGTCGACGGCTGCGGGGTGAGCACCTTGAAACGCTCCCCCGCCAGCTCGCCGCGGGTCAGGTCGACGGGCGCGCCCTTGATGCCCGAGCCGCCGATGTCCACGCCGAATACGTCCATGGCATCCACGCTACGTGCCGGAGGCGGCGCCCACCCCTCGATGGGACTCGCCCGGGGATTTCCCCGGGACTGCCAGGTTTTCCCGGGGACTCCCGGGGACTCCCGGGGACTTACTCGGAGGCCGCGGCGGCGGCCTCCGCGCGCAGGTCGCGGCGGAGTTCCTTGGGGAGGGAGAAGGTGATGGACTCCTCGGCGGCGGTGACCACCTCGACGTCCTCGAAGCCGCGCTGCGCCAGCCACTCCAGCACGCCCTGGACCAGGATCTCCGGCACCGAGGCCCCGGAGGTGACGCCGATGGTGCTGACGCCCTCCAGCCACGCCTCGTCGATCTCCTCGGCGTAGTCGACCAGGTGGGCGTCGTTGGCGCCGGCGCCCAGGGCGACCTCGACCAGGCGCACCGAGTTGGAGGAGTTCTTGGAGCCGACCACGATCACCAGGTCGGCCTCGGCGCCCATCTGCTTGACGGCGGTCTGCCGGTTCTGGGTGGCGTAGCAGATGTCGTCGCTGGGCGGCGAGAGCAGGTTGGGGAAGCGGTTCTTGAGGGCGTCGACGGTCTCCATGGTCTCGTCCACGGAGAGGGTGGTCTGGGACAGCCAGACGACCTTGTCCGGGTCGCGGACCTCGACATCGGCCACATCCTCGGGCCCGTCCACCAGCTGGATGTGCTCGGGCGCCTCGCCGCTGGTGCCGATGACCTCCTCATGGCCCTCGTGACCGATCAGGAGGATGTCGTAGTCCTCCTTGGCGAAGCGGACCGCCTCCTTGTGGACCTTGGTGACCAGCGGGCAGGTGGCGTCGATGGTGGCCAGCTTGCCCCGCCGGGCCTCCTCGTGGACCACCGGGGCCACACCGTGCGCGGAGAAGATGACGATATTGCCCTCGGGCACCTCGACCGTCTCGTCGACGAAGATCGCGCCCTTCTTCTCCAGGGTCTTGACCACGTACTTGTTGTGGACGATCTCGTGGCGCACATACACCGGTGCGCCGTACTGCTCCAGGGCCTTCTCGACGGCGATCACGGCGCGGTCCACGCCGGCGCAGTAGCCACGGGGGGCGGCGAGCAGAACCTTGCGGGCAGGCTTGGCGGTCATGCGGTCCATCGTACGGGCCGCCACCGTCACCGGGCCCACCGCTACGCTCACCGCATGGCTCTCCAGACGTCCCCCGAGGCCCCGATCCCGGTCGGCCAGGTGTCCCGGCTGATCGGCGGCTGGATCGACCGGCTCGGCGCGGTGTGGGTCGAGGGGCAGATCACCCAGCTCTCCCGGCGTCCGGGAGCGGGGGTGGTGTTCCTGACGCTGCGCGACCCGGCGCATGACATCTCGCTCTCGGTCACCTGCTACCGGGCGGTCTTCGACCAGGTCGCGGACATTGTCTCGGAGGGCGCGCGGGTGGTGGTGCACGCCAAGCCCGAGTGGTACGCGCCCCGCGGCTCGCTGTCGCTGCGCGCCACCGAGATCCGCCCGGTGGGCGTGGGCGAGCTGCTGGCCCGGCTGGAGCAGCTCAAGCGGTCACTGGCCGCGGAGGGGCTGTTCGCCGCCGAGCGCAAGCGGCCGCTGCCCTTCCTGCCCCAGCTGATCGGCCTGGTCTGCGGCCGCGCCTCGGCCGCCGAGCGGGACGTGCTGGAGAACGCCCGGCACCGCTGGCCCGCCGTCCGCTTCGAGGTGCGCAATGTCCCGGTGCAGGGGGTGCACGCGGTGCCGAAGGTGATCGAGGCGGTGCGGGAGCTGGACGCGCTGGCCGGGGTGGACGTGATCATCGTGGCCCGGGGCGGCGGCAGCGTGGAGGACCTGCTGCCCTTCTCCGACGAGCACCTGATCCGGGCGGTGGCCGCCTGCGATACCCCGGTGGTCTCGGCGATCGGCCATGAACCGGACAGCCCGCTGCTGGACCTGGTCGCCGACCTGCGTGCCTCCACCCCCACCGACGCGGCCAAGCGGGTGGTGCCGGATGTGGGCGAGGAACTGGTGCGGGTGCGGCAGCTGCGCGACCGGGCGCTGCGCTGTGTCACCGCGCTGCTGGACCGCGAGGAGCGAGGGCTGGCCGCGGTGCGGGCCCGGCCCTGTGTGCAGCACCCGCAGCGGATGGTGGACGAGCGCGAGGAGCAGCTCGAGGCGCTCACCGGACGGGCCCGGCGCACCCTGGGCCATCTGCTGGACCGGGCCGACTCCGAGCTGACGCACACCCATGCCCGGGTGGTGGCGCTCTCCCCGGCGGCCACCCTGCGCCGCGGCTATGCGGTGCTCCAGCGCGGGGACGGGGCGGTGGTGCGGGCCCCGGAGGAGGTGGCGGCGGACGAGGAGCTGCGGGCCCGGGTCGCCGAGGGCGAGTTCACGGTGCGGGTGTCCGAGTAGCGTCGGCGCCCTCCGTCCGTACCCGGCAATACCCTGGCGGACATGACCGACACCGAACAGACCACCGATGACCTCAGCGCTCTCGGCTATGAGCAGGCCCGGGACGAGCTGATCGAGGTGGTGCGCCGGCTGGAGACGGGCGGCAGCTCGCTGGAGGAGTCGCTGGCGCTGTGGGAGCGCGGCGAGGCGCTGGCCAAGGTGTGCCGGCACTGGCTGGAGGGTGCCCGGGCCCGGCTGGACGCGGCGCTGGCCGAGGCCGGGCCGGGCGAGGACTGAACCGGCGCCGGCCCGCGGATGGCGTGAGGTCGCTCTCACCCGCCCCGGCTTTAGTTGAAACTTCACACATCTCGGCTTAGGGTCACCTCATGACCCTCTCCCTTGACGCCGCCGCCCAGGACCTCCTCTTCCGCGAGGCCCACACCGCCAACACCTTCACCGAGGAGCCCGTCTCCGACGAGCAGATCCAGGCCGTCTACGACCTGATCAAGCTGGCCCCCACCGCCTTCAACCAGTCGCCGCTGCGCCTGGTGCTGGTCCGCTCCGCCGAGGCCCGTGAGCGCCTGGTGTCGGTGATGGCCGAGGGCAATCAGGCCAAGACCCGCACCGCGCCGCTGTCGGTGATCGTCGCCACCGACAATGAGTTCCACCAGGAACTGCCCGCCCTCTTCCCGGCCTTCCCGCAGGCCAAGGACGTCTTCTTCGCCGAGCGCCCGGTCCGTGAGGGCTCCGCCCTGCTCAACGGCTCGCTGCAGGCCGGCTACTTCATCCTGGGCCTGCGCGCGGCCGGCCTGGCGGCCGGCCCGATGACCGGCTTCGACGCCGAGGCCCTGCGCAAGGAGTTCCTGGACGACGAGCACAGCCCGCTGATGGTGATCAACATCGGCAAGCCGGCCGAGGACTCCTACCGTCCGCGCTCCCCGCGCCTGTCCTTCGACCAGGTGGCCACCACCGTCTGACGGGCCGGCTCACCGGCCCCGACGGCCGCCGCCTCAGCCCGAGGTCTTCCGCCCGGGCTTGAGCGCGGCGGCCATCTGCGTCAGCCGCTCCTCGGAGGCGGTGCCGGCCACCACCGTGGTCACCCCGCGCTCCTGGCGCACCAGCGCGTTGTACTTGGGGCCCTCGTAGCGCTGCCAGAGCGCGTCGCCCACCCGCTGGGTGCGGCCGGTCTTCTCCGCGTGCTGGGTGGTGTCGTCGATAAAGGCGACGGACGGCCCATCGCTCTGTTCCAGCTGGACATACTGGGCGTCGGGGTCCAGGAAGCCCAGGTGCCACACCTTGCCGTCGCGCTGGTCGACCCGGTACGTCACCGAGGTCGCCCGCCAGGTGCCGGGCAGCCCCTCGGGCGCCAGCACCGGATAGGGGGCCGCGCGCCGTGCCGTGTCCAGCTCCACCCGGTAGTCGACGGTCCTGGCCGGCTCCATGCCGCGGCTGTCGTGCGGGATGAAGAGGTAGCTGATCCCGGCCATGGGGACCACCACCGCCAGCGACAGCACCATGTTCCGGACCGTCTGATTCTTGCCGTTCCTGCCTGCCACGGCACCATCGTCCCCTATGGCCCGGCCGATCTTGACGCCGGGACGGCTCCGCGCGCCCGGCGCGCCCTTGACGCCGCTCATGCGTAGGGCGCTCTGCTCATTCTCGCAATGAGCGGATAAAGTCATGGACACCCTCACCCTCCTGGCCCACCCGGGACAGGGAGGGGCCCACGGCCCATTGCCGTCCAGAAAGGTGCGCCCGATGACCGATCATCACCTCCCGTCCCAGCTCGAGGTCAGCCCGGAAGCGCCCGACCGCAACCTTGCCCTCGAACTGGTCCGGGTCACCGAGGCCGGTGCCATGGCCTCGGGCCGCTGGGTGGGCCGTGGGGACAAGAACGGCGCCGACGGTGCCGCGGTAAGGGCCATGCGCGCCCTGATCGGCACCGTCTCGATGAACGGTGTGGTGGTCATCGGCGAGGGCGAGAAGGACAACGCCCCCATGCTCTACAACGGCGAGCGGGTGGGCGACGGCACCGGCCCCGAGTGCGATGTGGCCGTGGACCCGGTGGACGGCACCACCCTCACCGCCAAGGGCATGGCCAACGCCGTCTCGGTGATGGCCGTGGCCGAGCGCGGCACCATGTTCGACCCCTCCGCGGTCTTCTACATGGACAAGCTGGTGACCGGCCCGGAGGCGGCCGACTTTGTGGACATCACCGCTCCGGTGGGGGTGAACATCCGCCGCATTGCCAAGGCGAAGCGTTCCTCCTGTGAGGACGTCACCGTGGTGGTGCTGGACCGCCCCCGCCACGAGGGCATCGTCAAGGAGATCCGCGAGGCCGGCGCCCGGATCAAGTTCATCTCCGACGGCGATGTGGCCGGCGCCATCATGGCCGCGCGCGAGGGCACGGGCGTGGACCTGCTGCTGGGCGTCGGCGGTACCCCGGAGGGCATCATCGCGGCCTGTGCGATGAAGTGCCTCGGCGGCACCATCCAGGCCAGGCTGTGGCCGAAGGACGACGAGGAGCGGCAGCGCGCGCTCGACGCCGGACACGACCTGGACCGCGTCCTGCACACCGACGACCTGGTCAGCGGGGAGAACGTGTTCTTCGTCGCCACCGGCATCACCGACGGCGAGCTGCTGCGCGGGGTGCACTACCGGGCCGAGACCGCCACCACCCAGTCGCTGGTGATGCGCTCCAAGTCGGGCACCATCCGGAAGATCGAATCCACCCACCGGCTGTCCAAGCTGCGCGCCTACAGCTCCGTCGACTTCGAGCGCCCCAGCTGACGCACGCCATTCGGCACGCTGTTCAACGGGCCGGGCCCCGCCGTGAGTTGACGGCGGGGCCCGGCCCGTTGAACATCGAACCGCCCTTCAGCCCGCGGCGGCGATCCGTGTGGCGCGCTGCAACTCCGCGTCCCGCCGCCGCCGGCGGGCCAGCACCACCCGGCGCTCGGCAGCGGTGAGCCCGCCCCACACCCCATAGGGCTCCGGCTGGAGCAGGGCGTGCTCCCGGCACTCGACCATCACCGGGCAACGGGCGCAAACACGCTTGGCCGCCTCTTCACGGGACAGTCGCGCGGCCGTCGGTTCCTTGGATGGTGCGAAGAAGAGCCCGGCTTCATCCCGGCGGCACACCGCCTCCGAATGCCAGGGGCCTGCCTGATCCCGCGGGGCGATCCGCGGCGACGGAACGGCGGCTTCCTGCAGGGGCTGATGCGGTAGCAGCACGGTCTACTCCTGACGACGGCTTTGCTCGGCCGATTTGAGTCACCATTTGCCCGTCTCACCCTGCACGGCCATTCGCACCCGCAGCCGTACGAGAGACGATGCACCAAGCTTTACCCGCTGTGCGCGTGCTTATTCACACCGTTGCCATGAGCGGAACACCGCCCGTCACCGCGCCCTGCGCGCTAGTCGCGCAGGTTCCTGACCCGCTTGCCGCGCTTGGGATTCGCGGCGACCCCGCCGAAAAAGGCCCACCCGGCGACCGTGATGACGGGGGCGTCCGGGTCCGGCGCCTCATGGGTACGGACGTCATAGCCGCCGAAAACGCCGGTACCGGTGCAGCGCACCGAGACATTCTCCGGGAACTTGATCTCCACCCCGCCGAACAGCGCCACCGCGTTGATCACCACATGCTGCTGGGCGAAGGTGGCCTCGGTCAGGTCGATCTCCACCCCGCCGAAGACCGCGAAGGCATTGATCCGGGACGGCACCCGCCAGCGCCCCTTGCGCCCGGCGCCGCCGAACACCGCGATCAGGTTCTCCCCCGCCTCGCCCGGCAGCCCGGCCGGCGGGACCGGGCGCCCGGTCGCCGGGGCGGCCGCCGGGCGGTACCCCGCCGGCAGGTCGTGCAGCAGCGGCTCGAGCTCGGCCAGGGTGCGCGCCCGGTAGGCGTCCTCCACCCGCTCCGCATGTTCCTCGGCGGTGAGCCGCCCCTCGGCCAGCGCCTCGCGCAGGATCTCCGCGACCCGGTCGCGATCCGCGTCCGAAGCGCGCAGTGCGGGCTCGGCGGGGGCGGTCTTGGTCAGCGGCACCTTGGCCACCTGCTTCTCCAGAGCTGACTCGTCCACCCGCCCAGGGTAGACCAAACGCGATAGATCGCGATAGGGGTCACAGCCTCCCCAGGGGGACTGAGCCTTACCTCACAGACGGCACCCCGGCCGACGGGCCTACGCTGGGAACGCTGTCGAGGACGCCAGCCAAGCTGCCTGCCGAGTGAGGAATCGCCGCAATGTCTGCCCCGTCTGAGTTCGCCTATACGGATCTGCTGCCCCTGGGCGAGGACAACACCCCGTACCGACTGGTCACCTCCGAGGGCGTGTCCACCTTCGAGGCGGACGGCCGTACCTTCCTCAAGGTCGAGCCGGAGGCGCTGCGCAAGCTGGCGGAAGAGGCGATCCACGACATCCAGCACTATCTGCGCCCGGCGCACCTGGCCCAGCTGCGGAAGATCATCGACGACCCCGAGGCCAGCCCCAACGACAAGTTCGTCGCCCTGGACCTGCTGAAGAACGCCAACATCGCGGCGGCCGGGGTGCTCCCCATGTGCCAGGACACCGGCACCGCCATTGTGATGGGCAAGCGCGGCCAGCAGGTCCTCACCGAGGGCGGCGACGAAGCGGCGCTCTCCCGCGGCGTGTTCGACGCCTACACCAAGCTCAACCTGCGCTACTCGCAGATGGCCCCGCTGACCATGTGGGACGAGAAGAACACCGGCTCCAACCTGCCGGCGCAGATCGAGCTCTACGCCACCGACGGCGGCGCCTACAAGTTCCTCTTCATGGCCAAGGGCGGCGGCTCGGCCAACAAGTCCTTCCTCTACCAGGAGACCAAGGCGGTCCTCAATGAGGCTTCGATGATGAAGTTCCTCGAGGAGAAGATCCGTTCGCTGGGCACGGCCGCCTGCCCGCCGTACCACCTGGCGATCGTGGTCGGCGGCACCTCCGCCGAGTACGCGCTGAAGACCGCCAAGTACGCCTCCGCGCACTACCTGGACGAACTCCCGGAGGAGGGCTCCCCGCTGGGCCACGGCTTCCGGGACAAGGAGCTGGAGGAGAAGGTCTTCGAGCTCACCCAGAAGATCGGCATCGGCGCCCAGTTCGGCGGCAAGTACTTCTGCCACGACGTGCGGGTGGTGCGTCTGCCGCGGCATGGCGCGTCCTGCCCGGTGGCCATCGCGGTGTCATGCTCGGCCGACCGCCAGGCCGTTGCGAAGATCACCGCCGAGGGCGTCTTCCTGGAGCAGCTGGAGACGGACCCGGCGCGGTTCCTGCCGGAGACGACCGACGAGCACCTCGGCGACGAAGACGTGGTGCGGATCGACCTCAACCGGCCCATGGACGAGATCCTGGCCGAGCTCACCAAGTACCCGGTGAAGACCCGGCTTTCGCTGACCGGCCCGCTGGTCGTGGCGCGGGACATCGCACACGCGAAGATCAAGGAGCGGCTGGACGCGGGTGAGTCGATGCCGCAGTATCTGCGCGATCACCCCGTCTACTACGCCGGCCCGGCCAAGACGCCGGAGGGTTACGCGTCCGGGTCCTTCGGCCCGACCACGGCCGGCCGGATGGACTCCTACGTCGAGCAGTTCCAGGCGGCGGGCGGCTCCAAGGTGATGCTGGCGAAGGGCAACCGGAGCAAGCAGGTCACCGACGCGTGCGCCGCGCACGGCGGCTTCTACCTCGGCTCGATCGGCGGGCCGGCGGCGCGCCTGGCCCAGGACTGCATCAAGAAGGTCGAGGTCCTCGAGTACGAGGAGCTGGGCATGGAGGCGGTCTGGAAGATCGAGGTCGAGGACTTCCCGGCGTTTGTCGTGGTCGACGACAAGGGCAATGACTTCTTCACGGACCCGGCGCCGGCGCCGACGTTCACCTCGATCCCGGTGCGGTCGGGCAACTAGGGCCCGCACCCGAGGACAAGACCCCGGCCCCGGCGGCGCGACCCGCCCCGGGGCCGGGGTAAGCCGCCTACGCGAAGCGCTGGGCGGCCGTACCCGCGCACTTCTGCAGTCGCACCGCGTCCTTCGCCGACCCCAGCGTCAGGCACAGCCCAGGCGCGCCCACCGGCCGAATCGTTCCGCCGGACACGGTGAACCGCTGATTGGTGCCGCCATGGCAGTTCCACAACTCCAGCCCTATACCGGCCTCATAGGAACCGTTGGGCACATCCACACACCGGGCATGCGTCAACTCGCTGTGCAGTGACTGCTGCTGGGCGTCGTACCACCAGCCCTGGTTCCGGTTGCCGTTGCAGTCCCAGCCCCCCACCTCGGTGCCATTCGCACTGCTCACCCCGTACGCGTCCATACAGCTGCCGGTCGCGGAGTTCTTCAGCGGCCGGAACGCGTCGTCCCAGGCGCCCCGGCGCAGCACCGGTGTGCCGGTGTTCGCCGGGTCCGCGCAACCCGCCTCCTGGTAGCCGGACTTGTAGAGCTGGCTCAGGCAGGACGCGAAGGCGCCGTGCCCGCGCTCATTGGGGTGGAAGGACTGGCGCACCGAATTGGCGTCGGGCGGGAAGGGGTTGGACAGGTCGATCCACAGCCCGCGCGCCCAGGTGTTCTCCATGCACACCTCATGGCCGTGGAACAGCCGGGAGTTGTCCAGATAGACCGCACCGGAGGCCAGCGCCGCCTTGCGCATCCCGCGCTCGAAGGCGGGTACGGCCGCATTGCGGCCCCAGGCCGCGTCCGAGGTGTATCCCATACAGCCGCCCGGCAGTTTGCCGGGGAAGTGGGGGTTGTCCTCGACATCGGGGCCGATGGGGCTGGGGTAGCCCATGACCACAAGCTTGTAGTCGCCATCGGCGTACCCGGCCCGCGTCATCACCGTCCGCAGGTCCTTGACCGTCCGCTCGACCTTGGGCACCAGGGCGTCCACCCTGCCCTGCCAGCCCGGCGCGTACTTGGGCTCACACGGGCCCTGGAAGGTGACAAAGCGGGTCACACAGTCGGTCATCACCGGGCCGAACTGAAGGTCGTCATTGGCACCGGCCACCAGCAGCACCAGCTTGATCCGGGTGTTGCGGGCCTTGATCGCCAGATTGTCGCTCTGCACCAGCTCATCGGGGTACTGCTTGCTGCCGCCGATGCGGATGTTGCCGGTGTAGGCGCCGGAGCAGGCGACGTTGTAGGTCACATCGGCCGGTATCGAGGTGCGGTGGATGGCCGCGTCCGGTGAGCGGTCGCACCAGTTGTGCGGGCCATGGGTGCCCGGCTCATAGACGCCCACGCCCTCCCCGGAGATCTCGCTGTCGCCCAGTGAGATCAGCGAGGTCTTGCGGTCGGCGAGCGGACGCTGGGCGGAGTCGCCGTAGAGCTTGACGGACTCCGCGGCCCGTATCCGCTCCAGCTCCGGGCTCAGGGCGGTGGCGCGTAACCGCGCGCTGGTGTCCCCGGGCGATTCCGCGTGGGCGGTGGGACCGTTTGCGGCCAATCCGCCGAAAACGGCGGCGAACGCCGCGACGGCCGCGAGAGAACAGCGCAGGGTGGGTCTGCGTGTCATGAAGCCTCCCCGATTTCTGTTGTTACCCGCGGTATTTACTGGCTGATAGTGCCCTTGGGGAACATGTGAAACGAGACAAACGCTGTGCCTGGTAGGAGGTGGGCGACGATGAGCGAGCCCGAGCAGTACCGGACCGAGCACGATTCCATGGGGGAGGTGCGCGTCCCGGCACACGCCAAATGGCGGGCCCAGACCCAGCGCGCGGTGGAGAACTTCCCGGTCAGCGGCGCCCGTCTGGAGCGGGCGCATATCGAGGCGCTGGCCCGGATCAAGGCAGCGGCGGCCCGGGTCAACGCCGGTCTGGGGGTGCTCGACCAGGACATGGCGGAGGCCGTCGCCGCGGCCGCCACCGAGGTCGCCGAGGGGCGCTGGGACGACCATTTCCCGGTGGACGTCTTCCAGACCGGCTCTGGAACGTCCTCCAATATGAACACCAATGAGGTCATCGCCACCCTGGCCGGCGAACGGCTCGGCCGGCCGGTGCACCCCAACGACCATGTGAACGCCAGTCAGTCGTCCAATGATGTCTTCCCCTCCTCGATCCATATCGCCGCCACCGCCGCGGTGACCCGGGACCTGATCCCGGCGCTGGACGACCTGGCCCGGGCGCTGGAGCGCAAGGCCGAGGAGTTCGCCGAGGTGGTCAAGTCGGGCCGGACGCACCTGATGGACGCCACCCCGGTCACCCTCGGCCAGGAGTTCGGCGGCTATGCGGCCCAAGTCCGCTATGGCATCGAGCGGTTGCGCTCCGCCCTGCCCCGGCTGGCCGAACTGCCGCTGGGCGGCACCGCGGTGGGCACCGGCATCAACACCCCACCCGGCTTCGCCGCCGCCGTGATCGCCGAAGTGGCCTCGGCCACCGGGCTGCCGCTGACCGAGGCCCGCAACCACTTCGAGGCGCAGGGCGCCCGGGACGCCCTGGTGGAGACCAGCGGCCAGCTGCGCACCATCGCCACCGGCCTCACCAAGATCGCCAACGATCTCCGCTGGATGGCCTCCGGCCCGCGCACCGGCTTGGCCGAGATCAACCTGCCCGATCTGCAGCCCGGTTCATCGATCATGCCGGGCAAGGTCAACCCGGTGGTCCCGGAGGCGGTGCTGATGGTCGCCGCCCAGGTGGTCGGCAATGACGCCACCGTGGCCACCGCCGGGGCGGCGGGCAACTTCGAACTCAATGTGATGCTGCCGGTGATGGCCAAGAACCTGCTGGAGTCCATCCGGCTGCTGGCCAACGCCTCCCGGCTGCTGGCCGGCCGCACGGTGGACGGCATCACCGCCAATGTGGAACGGTGCCGGGAGTACGCGGAGTCCTCCCCCTCCGTGGTGACCCCGCTGAACCGTTACCTCGGCTATGAGGAGGCGGCCCGGGTGGCCAAGAAGTCGCTCGCCGAGCGCAAGACCATCCGGCAGGTGGTCCTTGAATCGGGCCATGTGGAGCGGGGCTTGCTGACCGAGGAGCAGCTGGACGAGGCGCTGGACGTGCTGCGGATGACCCGCCCATAGGAACGTGCCCTGCTGGGGCGCCCTCCGGAGCACAACGGGAGCGCCCCGGGACACCACCCAACGCAAGCCCCGCCCAAGCGAACTGCGTCACGGCGGCCGCCGCCCGCAGCCCCTAAGATCCCTCCATGACAGCGGAGACGGCGGCCGACCCCACGACCCAGCAGCCCCATTGGTCCCCGGGCGACCAGATCCTCTGGCGCTACCGGGGCAATGCCACCGACCGCATCCACATCTGCCGGCCGATGACCGTGGTGCAGGACACCCCCGATCTGCTGGCTGCCTGGATGGCGCCCGGCACCTCGTGCGTCCGCCCGGTGCTCGCCGACGGCACCCCGCTCTACCGCGAACCGCTGGCCACCCGCTACACCAAGCCCCGTACCACGGCGGTCGATTCCTGGTTCGGCCCCGGCGTGCTGAAGCTGGCCCGTCCCGGCGAACCCTGGTCCATCTGGCTCTTCTGGGACCTCGACTGGCAGTTCCGCAACTGGTACGTGAACCTTGAGGAACCCCTCACCCGGTGGGCCCGGGGCGTGGACTCCGAGGACCACTTCCTGGACATCGCCGTCCAGCCGGACCGCAGATGGGAGTGGAAGGACGAGGACGAGTTCGCCCGGGCCCAGCAAGTGGGCCTGCTCACCGCCGCCCAGGCCGAGCGGGTACGGGCGGCCGGGCACGCGGCGGCCGAGCACATCGAGGCCTGGGGCGCCCCGTTCACCTCCGGCTGGGAGCACTGGCGTCCGGACCCCGCCTGGCCGGTGCCCTCGCTGCCGGCGGACTGGGATGCTTGCCGTCTCCCCACCGGGCAACCGTAGGATCGTCCTCCGCGAGACCCGAAGACCCGTAACTGCCATTCCGGCACGGCAAATGACGCTCAATCACATCGACCACAGGAGCAGAAAGGGCGGACCGTGAGCGGTGACGACCTGCGGGAATACGATGACTACGCCCGCTCGGGACTGGACCGCAGCGGCCAGGCCGAGGCCTTCGACGCCATCGGCGACCGCTATGACGAGGCGTTTCCGCACAAGGAGGGCCAACTGGCGGCCGGCGCCTGGCTCGCCGGGTCACTGCCGCCCGGCTCCCGAGTGCTGGACGTGGGCTGCGGCACCGGCCTGCCCACCGCCCGCCAGCTGGCCGCGGCCGGCCACCGGGTCACCGGCGTCGACCTCTCCTCCGGCATGCTGGAACTGGCCCGGACCCATGTGCCCGAGGCCACCTTCCACCTGGCCGACCTGGCCGACCTCAGGGACGGCCGGCTGGGCCCCTTCGACGGGATCGCCGCCTTCTTCTCGCTGCTGATGCTGCCGCGCGCGGAAATCCCGCACGCCCTGCGGATGCTGCACCAACTGCTCTGTCCGGGCGGCCTGTTGGCCCTGTCCATGGTGGAGGCGGACGTGGACGACTACGCCATCCCGTTCCTCGGCCACAGCATCCGGGTATCCGGCTATCTACGGGACGACCTGCGCGAGGTCGTACGCCAAGCGGGATTCGAGATCGTCGGCGAGAGCTCGCCGGCGTACGCACCGGCGAGCACCGACGTCCCACCCGAGATCCAGCTCTTCCTCAACCTGCGACGCACCGCCTGAAGCGGTGCGCCCTGTGCGACCGGGCTTGTGAAAGCCCCGACGGATGGAATTCCACGCGTGACGGAGCATCCCAACGCCCATGGGGGGCGGCCAGGCGCCGGTGTCCGGCGGACGCCGGGCACGCCCGCGCAGCGCCGCGCCCCCGGCACCGAGCCCCGCCAGGCGGCCGGCCCCGACCCCCGCCCCGGCGACGAGACCGCACGCCCCCGGGACGGCGCCTGCGCCCCGCCGACGGTGGTGAACGCTCCCGGGCACGCCCCCGCGCGCGACACCGCCCACTCCGCGGAGCGGGACCGCGCCCCCGATGACATTCCGGGCGCCGCCCGGACCCCCGCGGGCGAGTCCGCGCCGTCCGGACGCGACGACGGCCCCCGCCCGCACGGCACAAGCCCCCACGGCACCCGCGGCCGGCAGTCCTCCGCGGACGCGCCCCGCGCCGGGGACGTGCCCAACGCCGGGGATCCGTCCAACGCCGGGGACCCTCCCCAGGCCGGGGCCGCCGACGCTCCCTCCGGCGCCGACGCCCCCTCGGACGCCAACGCTCCATCCAACGCTGGCGCTCCCTCCGCCGAAGGCGGTCCCGGCACCGGCGATCACGGCACCGACGGCGCGGACGGCGACGGCATCGACGGCCACGGTCCGGACGGCCCGGGAAGAACCCCCGGCGTCCCCGGCGGCGAACGGCTGCGCTTCGTCGGGGCCGCCACCCGGCGGATCGCCCGTGGCATCGACCTGGACGAGATCGTGCTGGGCCTGTGCCGGGCCACCGTGCCCACCTTCGCCGACGCCATCCTGGTCTATCTGCGCGATCCGCTGCCGGTCGGCGACGAGCGCCCGGTGGGCCCGGTGGTGCTGCGGCTGCGCCGCACCGACCGGCTGCCGGAGTACGCCCGCGGCCTGGAGACGGCCGGCTTCCCCGGGCCGCTGGAGGGCAGCGCGCCGCTCCAGGACGCCGGACTGGGTCTGGAGCTGGCCGAGGAGGCCGCCGAGCGCTGCGAGGTGCGGATAGGCGGGCCGCTCGCGGAGGTGCTGCGCGGAGTGCGGCCGGTCTTCGGCGACTCCCCCGCCGCCCGGGCGGCGCTCCCCGAACTGCTGGGCGCCGGACGGCACATACCGGAAAGACAGCGCACCATCCTGGCGCCGCTGCGCGGCCGGCGCCGGGTGATCGGCGCGGCGGTCTTCATCCGCCGCCCGGACCGGCCCGCCTTCGAGGGCGACGACCTGCTGGTGGCCGCCCAGCTGGCCACCCACACCGCGCTGGGCGTGGACAAGGCGGTGCTCTACGGCCGCGAGGTCTATATCGCCGACGAGCTCCAGCGCACCATGCTCCCCGACTCGCTGCCCCAGCCCACCGGCGTCCGGCTGGCCAGCCGCTATCTGCCGGCCGCCGAGACGGCCCGGGTGGGCGGCGACTGGTACGACGCCATACCGCTGCCCGGCAACCGCATCGCCCTGGTGGTCGGCGATGTGATGGGCCACTCCATGACCTCCGCCGCCATCATGGGCCAGCTGCGCACCACCGCGCAGACCCTGGCCGGCCTGGACCTGCCGCCGGCCGAGGTGCTGCACCACCTGGACGAGCAGGCCCAGCGGCTGGGTTCGGACCGGATGGCCACCTGCCTCTACGCGGTCTACGACCCGGTCTCGCACCGCATCGTGATCGCCAACGCCGGCCATCCGCCGCCCATCATGCTGCACCGCAGCGGCCGGGCCGAGGTGCTGCGGGTGCCGCCGGGCGCCCCCATCGGCGTGGGCGGCGTGGACTTCGAGGCGGTGGAGCTGGACGCCCCCGCCGGCGCCACCCTGCTCCTCTACACCGACGGCCTGGTGGAGTCCCGCATCCGGGACGTATGGACCGGAATAGAGCAACTCCGCGAACGCCTCACCGACACGGCCCGCCTCACCAGCCCCAACCCGCCGCCGCTGGAACCGCTGTGCGACGAGGTGCTGGGCATGCTGGGCCCCGGCGACCGGGACGACGACATCGCGCTGCTGGCCGCCCGCTTCGAGGGCATAGCCCCCAGCGATGTCGCCTACTGGTTCCTGGACCCGCGCCCGCAGACCGCCGGACAGGCCCGCCGCCTGGCCCGCCGGGCGCTGGCCCGCTGGGACCTGCTGGACCTCACCGACGCGGTGGAACTGCTGGTCAGCGAGGTGATCACCAATGCGGTGCGGTACGCCGAACGCCCCATCACGCTACGGCTGTTGCGCACCGATGTCCTGCGCTGCGAGGTCGGCGACGACGTACCCCAGCTGCCCAGGCTCCGCCAGGCCCGCCCGTCCGACGAGGGCGGCCGCGGCCTCTATCTGGTCAACAAGCTGGCCCGGCGCTGGGGTGCCACCCGGCTGAGCACCGGGAAGGTGGTGTGGTTCGAACTGGGGCTGCCCACTCAGACGCATTAGTGCTGTTGCCGACGGGCTGTCGACGGGAGTTCACTGGGCCGGAGCGGAGGGCGGCACCAACGACGCCCTCATCCTCATGTGTTCCGGGAGGCGTCCCATGACCGACTCGGCCCAGAGCGACCGCTACACCACCAACAATGTGGGCATTCCGGTGGAGAGCGACGAGCACTCGCTCACCATCGGTGACACCGGCCCCATCCTGCTCCAGGACCACTATCTGATCGAGAAGATGGCCCAGTTCAACCGGGAACGGGTCCCGGAGCGGGTGGTCCACGCCAAGGGCGGCGGTGCCTACGGCACCTTCCGCGTGACCAACGACATCAGCCAGTTCACCAAGGCCACGCTCTTCCAGCCGGGCAAGCAGACCCCGATGCTGGCCCGCTTCTCCACCGTGGCCGGCGAGCAGGGCTCCCCGGACACCTGGCGCGACCCGCGCGGCTTCGCCCTCAAGTTCTACACCGAGCACGGCAACTACGACCTGGTGGGCAACAACACCCCGGTCTTCTTCGTCCGTGACCCGATCAAGTTCCAGGACTTCATCCGCTCCCAGAAGCGCCGCCCCGACAACGGCCTGCGCGACCACGATATGCAGTGGGACTTCTGGACCCTCTCCCCCGAGTCCGCCCACCAGGTCACCTGGCTGATGGGCGACCGCGGCATCCCCAGGACCTGGCGCCATATGAACGGCTATGGCTCGCACACCTATCTGTGGGTCAACGCCGCCGGCCGGAAGCACTGGATCAAGTACCACCTCAAGACCGACCAGGGCATCGAGTACCTCACCCAGTCCGAGGCCGACCAACTCGCGGGCACCGACGGCGACTTCCACCGCCGCGACCTGTCCGATGCCATCGCGAGCGGCAACGCCCCGTCCTGGACCATGTACGTCCAGGTCATGCCCTTCGAGGACGCCGCGGACTACCGCTTCAACCCCTTCGACCTCACCAAGGTGTGGCCGCACGGCGACTACCCCCTGATCGAGGTCGGCCGGATGACCCTGGACCGCAACCCCGAGGACTTCTTCGTCCACATCGAACAGGCCGCCTTCGAGCCCTCCAACCTGGTACCCGGCATCGGCCCCTCCCCCGACAAGATGCTGCTGGGGCGCCTGTTCTCCTACCCCGACACCCACCGCTACCGCATCGGCCCCAACTACGCCCAGCTCCCGCCCAACCGGGCGCACTCCGTGGTCAACTCCTACGCCAAGGACGGCCCGATGCGCTACGAACCCTCCCGCGCCGCCCGCCCCTACGCCCCCAACTCCTATGGCGGCCCCGCCGCCGACACCACCCGCTTCGGCGAGGTGGCCGGCTGGGCGGCGTCCGGCGAGATGGTCCGCGAGGCGTACAAGCTCCACCGCGACGATGACGACTGGGGGCAGGCCGGCACCATGGTGCGCTCCGTACTGGACGACGCGGCACGGGAACGGCTCGTCTCCAATGTGGCCGGCCACCTGCTGGCCGGGGTGAGCAGGCCGGTCCTGGAACGGGCGTTGCAGTACTGGCGCAACATCGACAAGGCGACCGGCGACCGGATCGCCATCAAGGTCAACGGCGCCTGAGAACGACGACGGCCGCCGTCCCCCGGGTCCGGGGGACGGCGGCCGTCATATGCCGCTCTACTGCTTGAGGTTGTTGGGGTTGTTGGGGTCGCCTCCCGGGCCTCCGATGTCATTGCCCTGGATATCACCCGTGGGGTCCGACGGCAGGCCCGTCGGCCGGCGGGACGGCGGGTTGCGCGTCGGCGACGGCGTGTGGGGGGTGGTCGTCGGCGTCGACGGCGGGGTGTGCGTCGGCGACGGCGAGTGGCTGGGCGTCGGCGTGGTCGGCACACGGGACGGCGGCGCGGTGGTCGCCGGCGCCGACGGGACGGCCGTGGCGGGCCCGTCCTCGGTCTCCAGGTCGAACTTGGGCGTGGCGTCGTCGCCGAGCGCGGCCGAGGTGTACGCGTCCCAGATCTTGGCGGGCAAGCTACCACCGTTGACACGCTTGGTCGGGTCGTCGCTGCCGACGCCGTAGAGCGAGACGTGCTTGCCGTCCGGGGAATCACCGAACAGGCCGACCGAGGTCACCAGGTCCGGGGTGTAGCCGGTGAACCAGGCCGAGCGGTCCTCCTCGGAGGTACCGGTCTTACCGGCGACCGCGTAACGGTCGCTCTTGACCACGCTACCGGTGCCCTCTTCGTCGTTGACCACGCCTTGGAGGAGGGAGGTGACGCCGTCGGCGGTGTTGCGGTCGATGGGGTCGCTGGCGCCGACCGCCTTGGGCAGGCTGATGTCCGAGCCCTTCCAGCTGATCGACTTGATGATGGTCGGGGAGACCTTCTTGCCGTGGGCGTCCAGGGTGGCGTAGACCCCGGCCATCTCCAACGGGCTGGCACCCATGGAGCCCAGCGCCATGGCGGGCTTCTCCACGAAGTCCGGGTCCTTGATGTTCATGCCCATGTCGCCGGCGAGCGACTTGACGTCGTGCAGACCGACATCCCAGGCCATCTGGGCGAAGACCGAGTTGATCGACTGGTTCATCGCCGACTGCACGGTCACCGGACCGTAGCTGGCCTGGTTCTCGTTCTCGGGGGCGTAGGGCGGCTGGACCGGCTGGCCGTTGGAGCCCACCACCTTCCGCTGGTTGGTGCCGTCGTAGATGGTGTTGGCATTGATCGGCTGGCCGCTCTGGGTCTTGGACCCGTTCTTCAGCGCCGCCGTGTAGATCAGCGGCTTGAAGGTGGAGCCAGGCTGGAAGTCGGAGCGGGTGGCGTTGCTGATCCAGTGCGGATTCGGCCCCTTCTCCCCCGGGCCGCCGTAGATCGCCGCAATCTGCCCGCTCCTGGGATCCACCGAGACAGCACCGGCCTGGGCGTTTCGGTCGGCCTTGCGAGTCTTGGGCTGCAGTTGGTCGGTCAGCTGAGTCTTGACCGCGTTCTCCAGCGCCTTCTGCTTCTTGTCATCGATGGTGACCGTGATGGTGTAGCCACCAGCGGCCAGATCGCGCCCCTGGGCCTTGAGTATCTGGCTGGCCTGTTCTCGGGCCAGGTCGACTATGTAGCCCTTCTGACCGTCCAGGCCGGGGTCGGCCTTGGGGTAGATGACCTTGGGGAACTGCATGGTCTTGCGCTTGTCGGCCGGGATCTTGTGCATCTCGACCAGCTTGTCCAGCACATAGTTCCAGCGGGCGATGGCCGCCGCCTTGCCGGCCGGGCTGCCCACCACCACGTCGTACGAGCTCGGAGACTGGAGCAGTGCGGCGAGGTAGGCGGACTCCTCGATGCTGAGCTTGTCGAGCTCCTTGTTGAAGTAGGCGTGCGAGGCCGCCTGGATGCCATAGGCGTTGCGGCCGAAGAAGCTGGTGTTCAGGTACCCGGCGAGGATGTCTTCCTTGGAATGGTTCTGCTGCAGTTTCAGCGAAATGATCAGCTCTTTGACCTTGCGCTGAACGGTCTGCCGCTGGTCCAGGTAGTAGTTCTTCACATACTGCTGGGTGATCGTGGAGCCACCCTGGGTGCCCTTGCCCATCAGCGTGTAGAGGATGCCCCGGCTGGTGCCCATGAAGTCGATGCCGGGGTCGGTCCAGAAGTTCTTGTTCTCTGCGGCGACCACCGAGTCCTTGATGTTCGCCGGGATCTTCGCGTAGTCAACTGCCTCGCGGTTGAACTTGCCGGGGTGGGCGAGGACCTTGCCGTTGGACAACCGGTAGACGTTGCTCTGCGCCTCCGCCGCGCTGTTTCCGTTGGCGGGTACGTCCACAGAGAAGTAGAGCGCCGCGAAGGCGCCGACTCCCAGGGCTATCAGACCGAAGAAGTAGGCGAGCAGCTTCTTCCAGGTAAAGAAGCGGCGTATGCCGGTCTTCTTGGGCTTCTTACCCCTTGCGCTGCGGGCGCCGCGACTCTTCTGCGCCCTTCGTGCTTCCGCTCGGCCCATCTCTCCCGTAGCTCCAGTCTGTCCGCCCCCGAACCAGCTCACGAAGCTAACACCGCAACGGTCACGAAAGGCCCATCGATCAAGCGTTTGCCAAACGTGACATACAGCACCCCGGGGGGCGGGCCCGGGTACGGCGCGATGCGGGAAACCGTACAGGGCGATAAACTGCTATCACATTGCTAGGCTGTCATCAAGGGGGGAACCGCCATGCCAGAAACACCTGCTGAGCAGGCATCTCAGCCAAGGACGCGGGAGATTCCGGCCAAGGACATCGGCGGCGGACTGGCCCTGCTGCTGGGTCTGGTCGGGCTGCTGCTGGGGATCGGCACGATCGTCGGCGGCGCGGCGCTCGGCAGTGCCGGTCATCACGGTCCGGCCGCTGCGGTGATCGTCTGCGGCGTCGCGCTGATCATCGCCTCCTTTATCGCCATGCGCGGCCTGAACACCATGGCCCCCGGCGAGGCCCGGGTGGTCCAGCTCTTCGGCCGCTACCGAGGCACCATCCGCACCGAGGGCCTGCGCTGGGTCAACCCCTTCACCAGCCGGCGGCGGATCTCCACCCGGGTGCGCAACCACGAGACGCCCGTCCTGAAGGTCAACGACGCCTACGGCAACCCCATCGAGCTGGCCGCCGTGGTGGTCTGGCAGGTGGCGGACACCGCGCAGGCCCTGTTCGAGGTGGACGACTACCAGGAGTTCGTCGGCATCCAGACCGAGACGGCCCTGCGGCACATCGCCATCGAGTACCCCTATGACGGGCACGAGGAAAACGCCCTCTCGCTGCGCGGCAACGCCGAGGAAATCACCGAGAAGCTGGCCGCCGAACTGGCCGTACGGGTCCGGGCCGCCGGAGTGCGGATCATCGAGTGCCGCTTCACACACCTCGCCTACGCACCCGAGATCGCCTCGGCCATGCTCCAGCGCCAGCAGGCAGGCGCCGTGGTGGCCGCCCGGCGGCTGATCGTCGATGGCGCGGTGGGCATGGTCGAGCAGGCCCTGGCCCGGATCAGCGAACAGGGCATCGTGGAACTGGACGAGGAGCGCAAGGCGGCCATGATCAGCAACCTGTTGGTGGTGCTGTGCGGCGACCGGGCCGCCCAGCCCGTCCTCAACACCGGCACCCTGTACCAGTGACCGACGAGCTCTCCGGAGGAGACCGGCCGCGGCAGCGCAAACAGGTGCTGCTGCGGCTGGACCCGCTGGTGCACGACGCCCTGGCCCGCTGGGCGGGCGAGGAGCTGCGCAGCACCAACGCCCAGATCGAGTTCCTGCTGCGCAGAGCGCTCGCCGAGGCCGGGCGGCTGCCACGGGGCGTGGGCGCCATGCGTCGCCCGGGCCGCCCGCCCAGCGGCGAGCAGAGCGCCCCCTAGCTAGACGCAATACCGGCAGGTCGGTCTGACCCTGGTCGGCCCGGCCAGGGTCACGCGGGGGGGTGCCGCGCCACAGCAGGTCTGCGCCAGTTGCGGTGGCGGCTCGCCACAGGTCAAAGCCGCGAAAGCCGCGGTCGGCCAGCAGCAGCATGCCCAGCGTGAGCCAGCCGAACAGGTGCTGGGCCAGCTCGGTTTCATGGACAGCCAGCGGTCCGGCCTCGGCTGCGAAGACAGCCTGGGTGCCGCACTCGGCCAGCGCGGCCGCCCTCACCTGCGGATAGGCGCTCTTCTCCTGTCTGCGGCTGGTTCCCAGGCGGCCGAAGCAGGCGGCATTGGCCTCGGTGTCCGGCACGTCGAAGGTGGTGCCGTACACCACGACCAGCTGCCACCCCCGATACCAGGCCCCGCTCGTGTCCTCGGTCGCCACCGGCCGGCACACCCGGGCAAACAGCGTCTTCAGCGGCTCCGGGCCCAGTCGCAGACGGGCCCGGCCGATCGCCGTCGCCGCGGTGGTCGGCAAGGCATGGCCAACAATTTCCGCAGCGACGGCTTCCAGGCCGCCGGCAAGACCGGTACAGCCGAGCAGGACCACGCGGCTCGGTTCGCGGCCTACACGCCGAACACTCACGACGGTGGTCGTGAGTGTTCGGTGAAGGGCCCGGCGGCAAGCAGGAGCAGCTCTACAGCGCCGGTGGTCTCCCCCCTCCATGAACAGCAGTGGTTTCCCAGCCGAGGTCTGGGCCGACTACACCGACGCCGCCCTCGGCGACGGCGCCCCCGCGAAGTTCGACCTGGAGACGGACAACGCCGCCGCCACGCAGGCCCCGCCGCCGCCCGCCACCACGGCGCCCCGGTGACGCACGCCCCGTCGACGCCATCGCCGTCCAGCCCGCCGGCGACGAAGACGCCCGAGACGCCGCACACGCCGAAGCCTCCGACGACCCCAACGGCCAGGCCGGCACCGAACACCCGGAATCCCAACTCGCCGGGTGACAACGGCGGTCCAGATGGGGACGACGGGCTCCACCTCAACGGGATGACACCGAGCCCGTAGTCCGAGCGGGACGCAACCGACGAAGCGGCCGCCGCACTCCTCCTGGAGTACGGCGGCCGCTTCGCGCATACGATGCGCCTCCCGAAACCACGTGACTGGACGTCAACTTCCATATACACTGAGCGAATTGACGAACTTCCGGCGCTGTCCTCGTCATAAAGCTCCAGCATTGACTGAGCAGTCTCCGTACCGCATGCTCCCCCAAGCAGGCTTCCCGGGAATGCAGGTTGGGAAGCCTCTACACATTCGGAAGGTAAGGAGTTTCCCATGAAGAAGATGAGCTTACGCAGTGTCGCCGTTGCCGCCCTGGCAGCTTCGGCAATTGCCTTCGCGACAGCTGGACCTGCGGCGGCCGACGGCAAGATCGACTGGAAGAACAAGCAGACCGGGCTGTGCCTCTTTGCGGACTCGACGATCGGGGCGCTCCTGGACAACTGCGAGAAGTACCCGGACTACTGGTACGACGAGATCTGGCCCTCTCTCGGCAACAACTGGATGGAGCATTTGAACGACGATCAAGTTTGGTGCCTAGACAGTAACACCAGGGGCTCCGTCTATATTGGCAGGTGCGACAACCCGAGGAACAACAAAAATCAGCTTTGGTCCGAAGAGAAGTGGTCCAAGGGCTGGGTACTCAAAAATGTTGCCACAGGAAGGTGTCTCGGATCGGGCAATACGGAGGGCATTTACACGTTTGCCAAGACGTATCCGTGCAACTCGAGCGACGACCGCATTTACTGGGAATAATTCCGAAGTCCTGCTGGTCTTCGTGCAGACCGCGCTAACGGGCAAGGTGCACTCGGTGACTCGGGGGCGACGTCGTCCTGCATGAGTGAGGCTGGCACCCGCTTGGCCCCTGCCCCCGTCGAGGCAGGGGCCAGGTCGATTCCACCGGCACCTAGGACGCCCGAGGCGCCAGACACTCGACGGGCCCGTCGGCGAAGAACACCGGGAGGCTCAACCCCCAGTTTGGCAACGGCGACTGAAGGGGAGCGACGGCCTCCATTTCAACAACGGCGGCCCACTGTCGTCGTAGCGGCTCCACGAAGAGGCTCCCTCTGTACCTGCTGGTAACAGGGGCAGCCTTTTTGTCCTTGAGGGATGCGGCGGTCCACAACTGATCCGCTTCCGCCGGAGATTTCCGCGGGCCGGGGCGGTTATGGCCTGCTGGACAGCAGACTTAATCGGCCTTCATATTGATCGACATGCGACGGCCTCCATCACGAGGAGCCCGTCGGCGATTTTTTGAGTTCAGGGGTGGGGATCCATGGCGCGCTTGAGCCGTGCTCGCGTTGTTGTGCTCGGGGGGAACCAGGCTCGTGGATGAGGGGTCGATGGCGTCCCCGGCCGTCGCGGCCGAACGGTAGACCCCGCCGACGCGCAGGTAGTCCCGGAAGGATCGCGCTTCCCGACCGAGAGGCCGGTCGCTGTCGTGCGCGCGGGGTGGGCCGGCCCTTTCCGGCACGCCCGGAATTGCCTATATCGGCTCTGTTTCTCTGCGTCAGGGCATCAACTGCCGCCGCGAACACAGGGGTTGTGCCCTGAGCTTATGTGCTGCTCACGATGGCCAAGATCATCTATTTGGGCGCCTCATGGCGCGCCCATCATTCGCACCGGCGTCACCTGGGGTTCTCCGCCCTTCTCCGCCGGCTGCCAACGCGCAGAGGGAGTAAACGAATTGAAACCGTTAAGACCGACCCGTGCCGGGATCGCGGGGCTTGTGGCCGCTGCCGTCCTGACCGGTCTGATACAGGGCACCGCGGCGCACGCCGTACCGGATGCCCCGCCGGACAGTCCCAAATCAACCGGGGACCCGGCCGGTTCAGGGCGGGTCGCCGATCCCGACAAGCACCTCGGGAAGAACTGGGAAACGTCGAAGGACCAGGCCGTCACCGCCGTGGCGGACTCCGCCGGCCTGCGGATCCTCGCCGCGGAATCGGGCCAGGCTTACGCGTGGAAGACGGCGGCCGTCCTCAACGAGCCGGGGATGTCGGCCGATACATGGATCGGCAACCAGTGCGTCATGGACGACTCGCACGTCGCCGCCGTGTACGCCCCACGTTCGTTCACCAACAAGCCCGACCTGATGCAGGGCGGCGCGTTCACGGCGATCGTGAACACTACGACGGGTGCGGTGACAAAGCTGCCGTTCACCGCCACGCTCGCCTATTTCGACCCCACCTGCAACACCACCACGCACACCGCCGCCTTCACCCAGTACCGCGACATGAACGACGCGTCGCAGACGAAGTCGCGGGTGATCACCGTGGACACGTCCGGCAGGACGGTCATGAAGACGGGTGAGCTGCGCGGGCAGGTGTCGTCGGCGGCTCCGGCGAAGGACGGGGTCGTCGCCGGCCTCGGCATCGACCTCGTCCGGATCGACGGTGAGGGGAAGACCCGCCGGCTCGCCAAGGGCGACAGCATTCCCTTCGACATCCGTCCCATGACCGACGGCCGGATCGGCTTCGTGGACCGCAAGGGCACGAAGACGGCGCAGGCAAAGGTGTACAACGGACACGGCGCACCGCGCACGGTGGCCACCGGTGCCCTCGGTGACCTCGACCTCGTGACCGGTGCGCAGGGCCGCACCTTCCTCACCGGCCGTTCCAAGGACGTCAAGGTGGAGGGGAGCGGGATCACCAGGATCGACGCGCCGGCCAACACCGACGTCTCCTCCCTCGGCCGCCTCGCTGTCGACCCCGTGCTCGCCCCCGGCGTCCGCGCCGGACTGACTCGCATCAAGGGCGGCGGGAAGGGCTTCGTCAAGGCGGACGAGCCGGAGGCGGGCGTGCGTGCCCGTTCCGGGAAGGCTCCCGGGGTAGCGGACGCCGACACCACGCTGACCGTCACTTCGACCGCCACGACGACGGGGGACAAGGTCGAACAGCGGGTGACCTCGGCGCAGCCGCGTCTCAAGGCGGGTCTCTCGCCCGCGCTGACCGGCGGCACCAAGCCGCGTACGCTGACCCTCGCCTCGGTGAAGGCGGGCGGGCCCGTCGACGCGCCTGTCTCGCACGATCCGACCGACACCGACCGCTGGTGCTCGGTCTCCCGCAACGACATGAGTGTCCAGGCGTTGCAGCCGACGCCGAACCAGGTCGAGTGGGCGGTGGATATGGCCGTGCGCGGGCAGCTGCGCGGCACCTGGCTCCGCCAGGGCGGCTACCGCGACCAGGCCGGGCTGGGGACGGTCGACCCGCAGGGGTTGTTCCCCCGCCCGTCGCTGAACGGTGGCGGGCAGATCCCCGCCAACGTCCTCCTCGGCATCCTGGCCCAGGAGTCCAACCTGTGGCAGGCCGAGTCCGGTTCGATCCCCGGTCAGATGGGCAACCCACTGGCCGCCGTGGACGGCTACTACGGCCACAGCACCAAGGACACGCTGCTCGGCTACTGGCGCATCAACTGGGATAAATCCGACTGCGGTTACGGCGTCGGCCAGGTCACGGACGGCATGCGTCTGAAGGGGCATGAGAAGACGGACAAGGTGACGGGCCAGAAGGTCGAGACGAGCCTCGACCCGAAGCTCCAGAAGATCATCGCGATCGATTACGCCACCAACATCGCCGCCTCCATGAAGATCCTCGCCGACAAGTGGAACGAGGTCCACACGGACGGACAGCGGATCACGGTCAACAACGACGACCCGTCCCGCGTGGAGAACTGGTTCACCGCCGTCTGGAACTACAACCTCGGCTTCAACCCCAGGTCCGAGGCCGGCAAGAACGGCGGGCACTGGGGCCTGGGCTGGTACAACAACCCGGCGAACCCCATGTACAAGAAGGGCGCCTGGGACCACCCGTTCATGGACACGTCCCTGAGCACGGAATACATCGCCGACGCGGCGCACCCGCAGTTCTGGCCGTACGAGGAGAAGGTGGTGGGCTGGGCCGCCTGGTCCATCGACACCGGTTTCTCCTACGACACGGACGGCAAGCAGGGTTGGAAGGGCGAGTCCGGCTACACTACCGCGGGCTTCATGCCCGCCTGGTGGCTCACTCCCCAGAGCCGCTCTCGCGTCAGCCCGCCGCTGGACACCTTCTGCAACAGCAACAACGGCTGTAACGCCGGCAAGCCGATCGACTGCCCCGACGAGGCGTGCTACCGGCAGTTCTGGTGGACCCAGGAGAACGCCACCTGGAAGCCGGACTGCAAGGACTCGTGCGGCAACGAGAGCATCAAGTACAAGACGCTCCGCGCCGAGCCCGGCCGCGGCTACCGACTGAAGAACGGCCAGCCGGTGTGCGGTGGCGCTCCGGACGGCGCCGACGTCGTCGCCTCGATCCCGGCCGGCACGGAGACCTGGTCGGAGTGCGGGAAGGCGTCGTCGACAGGCAAGTTCGAGTTCACCTTCTACCCCGACTGGGACAAGCACTACGAGGCGAAGGCCGATCTGCATTCGGTCGGCGGCGGCCACGGAGGCCACTTCTGGTACACCCGCACCCGTAACGACGACCACCTCGGTGGCGACGGCAACCGGATGACGCTCGAGGGCGAGTGGACGGCGGGCAAGTCCTACGACCTCGCCGCGGTCTACGCGTACATCCCCGACACCGGGGCGCAGACCCGGCGCGCCAAGTACGTCATCGACGGTGCCGTCGGCGGTCCGTACGAGCGGGTCGTGGACCAGAACGCGAACAACGGCAAGTGGGTGCCGCTCGGTGCCTATAAGTTCAGCTCCACGCCCAAGGTGAAGCTGACGAACTATACGAAGGACGGCACCGCCGACCAGGACATCGCCTGGAACTCCGTGGCGTTCAAGCCGATCAAGGGCAAGTTCGTCCAGCGGTCGCTGACCGCCGCCGCGGTCTTCGACCCGAACCAGGAGCTGAATTCGAACTGGCCGGTGAATCAGCTCAACACGCCCGTGCGGTCGATGAAGTCGCTCTACGACTGGGGTTTGGGGCTTGCCGAACGGGCCCAGCTGTGGAACAACAACGGCAATGGTGTCGAGGCATTCGGCCTGACCTACGAGGCGCGGTGCAAGGACCCCGAGGCTGTGGGTGAGTGCACGGGTCAGAAGACCTATGACGCGGCCGAGCAGTGGGCGAAGGACATCAAGGCGGGCGGGTGGAAGCCGAACGCCGACGGCTCCGCCCCGGCGATGTCGATCCCGAGGTGGATGGCCATGGCCAACGAGCGTCCCGACCCATCCAAGCCGGCTTCCGAGGCTTACAAGGACCCGAACAGCTACAAGATCAAGTCCGATGTGAGCGTGACCTTCGTGGTCGGCGAGGACGGGAAGATCGTCGACGGCAGCGTGGGGTCGGACTACCGCACCCGGGTCGGCAACGCCCACCTGCCCTACTTCGTTACCAAGATCATGAAGGCGATCGAGGCGGACTACGGCATTCCCGCGCCGGACATCGACTACAGCACGCAGGACGCGCTGGAGTACGGCGACTTCAAGATCTCCCACCCCTATGAGGACGGGGACACCCCGGGCCAGGCCTACTTCCCGCACTTCCGTGCCGCGCATCTCGACGACGCCAAGCAGTGCGTGGACTTCCGCGCCATCGGCGGCGGTGTACACGGCTACCGGGCCATGGTCGGGCACAAGTCGATCAACGACAATGTCAAGGCGTGGGTGGACGCGGTCAACTCCAATACGGAGACGAACTTTGCGGTGCGGCGGTTCGCCGGGGACGTCTACTCGATGTTCTTCAAGAACAGCGGCTCCTGGAACAACAACATGTGGGGCTCCATGATCGGCAACGCGCCGCCGATCTGGCAGGACATCGCCGCCGCCTTCTGCGCCGACGGGTCCATCAAGCCGACCCACTACCTGAAGAACGACGACGCACACCCGTCCAACGGCATCGTCTACCAGTCCTACATGCCCGACCTCTACCTGTACGTCGACGACCGCATGACGGACAACCTCGGCCATCCGTCCGACCAGCGGATCAGCGGCGGGGACTGGAAGAACTTCTCCAACTTCCCCGGCACCGCGCCCAATGGCAATGCCTATGCCTGGTGCGGTGTGGGCACGCGGGGAAACGGAGGCAACCCGTGGGGCGTGGACGCACCAGTTCCGATCTTCGGTGACGGGCCCGGGAACCGGCCCGGCAAGGTGGTGCACTGCGACGAGCCGGAAAAGGAGTTCGACGTCAACCTCACCCGGTAACCGGGAGGAGCGGCAGGTGATTTAACATCACGCCGAGGGGAGGGGGACCGGACCGCCGCACGGGCCAGCCTCCCTCCCCCTTGTCGTTCACAAGGAGAATTCCTCATGGGTTTCCTGTACATGGCCTTCCTCGGTGCTTTCCTGTACCTGTCGTTGGCGATCCTGTTGTGCAGGAAGGTCGCGCGCCGGACGACGAAGAGGATGGGCTGGGCCATGGCCTTCCTGCTGATCGTCCTGCCCGCCGTCCTGCTGGCCATCGGGGGCACGATCGATGCCGGGCGGGCGGCGGGCTGACCGTCGCCGTCAGTTGCGCGATACGTCGGGGCCGCATCCAGTAAGGGTCGTTCCACTTTCCTGGGCAAGCAACTTACCCCGCCGCTATGTTGATCGACATTGCTGCTAGCCCTCGCCCTAGGAAGCCTCTCGGCGATTTCCGCGTTCAGGGGACCCGCCGATATTCCCTTGCACGTAGGGAAATTCCATGCTCGAGATCGCTTCTCGTGTCGCCGCCGTCTCGGCCGCGACCGTCGTGATGGGTCTGGTCCCGCTCGCCAGCACGTCCTACACGGCGGGCTGCTACGGCACCGCCTGCGACAACAAGACGACTACTGCTACCGCGCCTGCGCCTGCGTGGGCTTCGCCAAGGACAGCGGTGCGCTGTACGGCGTGCAGTGCACCAACAACTGGTAGGACACTTGGCGTCATGCCCCCCGTTACCTTCTTCGTGGCTCCGCAATGGGGCCTCCGGCCTTCGGGTCCGGTATGACTTCCCCCCTTGTTGCGGTTGATGATCCGGGGGGTGGTGTCACCGGGCCCGGAGGCATCGACGGACCGCTGATGAGGGGCTTGAGCACCGGCTTCGCCCAAGCCGGAAGAGCTCTCCGTAACGTGGATGTGGCAGCTCGGTGCCCTGGCAAGGCCGGACGAAAGCGTGATGGAGGGGCCTGCACGTGATCGATACCGGCAACATCGACGTCTTCCTCGGCCTAGACGAGTCTTTCCGAACGCGTTCAGTGGTCGTAGGCGGTCAGTGAGCGGCTGACCGCCTGGCCGGTGCGGAAGTTGTGCCAGATCGCGGCGGCAAGCGCGAGGACGCGCTGCGCGATGCGCACAGCGACGCCCTCGCAGGTGCGCCCGCCGTGTTGCTCCAGGTCAAGCTGTCCCTTGAGCGTGTCGTTCACGTTTCGTGCCAGAAGTCGGTGTCCTGGGCCAGGGTCCGGATGAGGCGTTTGATCTGGGGCAGCGCCGCTCGCAGGCGCTTGTTGTAGCCGGCGTCCTGCGGGATGTAGGGGAACATCCCGCGGTAGTGCTCGCGCACGTGCCGTAGCCAGCGGGCCTCGCTGTGAAAGCCGAGCAGGGCCTGCATGACAGCCAGGCACAGCAACTCGGAGTGACTCAGCTTCGGCGGCCTGCCGGGGAGACGGGCGATTCCGGCCCAGCCATCGTCGATCTTCACGTAGAGTGCGGTCACGAGGGTGGTCAAGTTCGTCGTCACAAACGGATCTTGAGCACCCTCGCCTCATGCCCGCAGGCATTCGGAAAGACTCGTCTAGATGACTGATGCCAAGGGGTTCAGTGGTCGTACGCGGTGAGGGAGCGCATGACGGGCTGTCCGGCTTGGTCGTTGTGCCAGATCGCGGCGGT